>DATLLB010000381.1:0-11696 GCA_035538075.1 Enhygromyxa sp. | reverse complement strand
AGCATCTGCTCGGGGCTGGCCTCGAGCGAGCCCTTGGCCGCGTCCTCGATCGGGTTCTCGCGCGCGCCCTTGTGAGCGTCGCCGTAGCACTCGATCAGCTCGCCGACGTAGTCCGCGTCGAGCGAGAGCTGGTTGGCGAGCTCGAAGAATTTCGCGTTCGAGCGCCGCAGGGCCTCCTGCACGTCGGGGATCGACGCGCGCGCGCTCGCCTGGCTCGCGCTCCCGTACGCGCGCGCGAGCGCGGCCGCGACCAGCAGCTTGGTCACCGAGCCCGGCGATCGCCTCGCGCGGATGCGGTCGGACTCGTCGAAGGTCGGCGATCCGGTGTGCAGCACCAGGTACTCGCCGCGCTGGTTGACGACCGCGAGGGTCATCCGTCCCTGCTGCGCCGCGAGGCCGCGCGCGAGCGTGGGCTCCCCGGCCGCGAGCGCACGCTCTTGCCGGCCGCGATCGACGGTGAGATCGAGCCGCGCGACCTCGGTTCGCCAGTCACGGCCGAGCTCGTCGGCGGCCTCGCGCGCGGCTCGGTAGATCGCATAGTCGAGGCTGGCCGGCGCTCGCGGCAGGCGACGACGCTGGCCCGCGCGCGCGAGCTCGGCCCTCGTGCGCGGCTTGGCGCGACGAACCTGCTTGCGAACGCCCGCGCGCTGCTCGGGCGCGAGCACGCCGGCCTCGATCAACAGCTCGAGGCCATACAGCGCCCGCTGCTCGATCGCCGGCCAGCGCTCGGGGTCGCCGCTCCACGGCTTGTTGAACAACGCGGCGAGCACCAGCTGATGACCGATGTCGAGCCGATGATCGAACACGCCGTCGTAGCGCCAGTAGATGCGCGCGAATGCATCGATCCCGTAGGCTCCGGTGCCGAGATAGCCGTAGGTGGCATAGAGCGCGACGACCTCCTCCGGCGAGCTCTGCCGCGCGAGCCCGATGCCGCACAGCGTGTTGTCGATCTTGTTGATCAGCCGTCGCACCGCGCGAGGCGAGATCGCCTCGAACCACGACAGCTCGAAGCCGTCCTCCAGCGCGTCGCAGGTCTGATCGTGCAGGCTCGAGCCTCCCGACGCGCCCAGCGTGACCACGGCGCGAGCGAGGCCCTTGGGATTGAAGCCGAGCCCGCTCTCGAGCTGCCGATCTTCGAGCTGCGCGAGCGCTTCATAGAAGATCCGCAGCGTGCCGTCGGGCGCGAGCATGCCGGGCGCGAGCCAGATCGCCGTGTCGTGCCCGGTCAGCGAGTCGCTCGCGCCCGCGTGCGGGCCGTACAGCCACTCGGCCCCGGTCTGGCCGGGATAGGTGACGCGCACCGCCAGCTTCGCGCGCGCGTGAGCCTTCGAGCGCGAGGCGTTGACGCAGCCGTAGCCGAGCCCGAACAGCATCGGGGTGACGATCGCCGCGGTCAGCACCAACGCGGCGCGCTGCAGTCGGATCACCCACGCGCGACGCTTGGGCGGCGCCTCGATCGGGGCGGCTGCGTCGATGCGCTGTTGCTCGGCGCCCACTGCTCACCAAGAAAGCGACGCCTTCATGCGTCGCGGGTGCTGGCAAGAAACCGACGACCCGTCAGGGTCGGGCAGGGAGTTGAATATGCGCAGCATGTCCAACTCTTCAGGCCGCGGCCCGGCGCAGGCGATCGGCGATCGCTGCCCAAGCTGGTTCGTCCGGCACGGCTTCGACCAGGATCTGTTTGCAACCCAGCTCGTCGAGGGTGTGCAGCGAAGCGTAGAGCAGCCGCGCGTAGTCGATGGGATCGCGCGGCAACACCAGCGCATGATCGACGCCGCGCGGCGCCGGCTCGAAGGTCATCGCGCCGACCGGCCTGGGCTCGCGCACGCCCTCGAGCAGCTCGCCTCGCGCGAGCACCCGCAGCTCGCCTCGCGGCGCGTAGTGACGCTCGTCGAGCCCGGGAGAAGCCCGCGGGACGCTGCGCTCGATCGCGTCGGGCCGCGCGAGCGGGCCGGTCACCGCTTCGATCGCCGCCGCCGAGAGCCCGCCGAGCCGCAGCAAGATCGGCTGCGCCTCAGTCAGCCCGACGACCGTCGACTCGATGCCGACATGCGTCGGCCCGCCATCGAGGATCAGCGCCGCGTCAGGCCCGAGCGAGCGCTCGACGTGCGCCGCCGTGGTCGGCGAGATGCCCTGAAAACGGTTGGCGCTCGGCGCTGCGATCGGCACCTCGGCGGCCTCCAGCAACGCGCGAGCGACCGGATGAGCCGGCGCGCGCACGGCCACGCTCGGCAGCCCCGCGGTCACCAAGTCGGGCACGATCGGCAGCTTGGGCAACACCAGCGTGAGCGGGCCCGGCCAGAAGCGCCGCGCCAACGCCTCGGCCAGCGGCGGCCACTCGCGGACCAGTGCCCGCGCCTGCTCGACGCCGAGCGTGTGCACGATCAGCGGGTTGTAGTCGGGCCGCCCCTTGGCCGCATAGATCCTCGCGACCGCGCGCGCATCGAGGGCCGACGCGCCGAGTCCATACACAGTCTCGGTCGGGAACGCGACCAGCTCGCCCGCACGAATCACCGCCGCCGCGCGGGCGATCACCTGCGGCTCGGGATGCGTCGGATCGACGACGACCGTGGACACAGGCGCAGCATAGCGCGTTGAGGAGCCAGCCCCCCAACGGGGGGCACCTCGTCCGGTCGAAAACCAAGAACCGATCCGCTTCGCTCGCCGAGCGAGCGAACGGCCGCGAAGCGGCCGCCCGCGGCTCACACCAAGCCGGCCGCGGGGGGGCTAAGGAGGGCGAAGGAGCCAGACGTCGGCGCTCTCGACTCGCACGCTCGGGCCCCCGTCGCAGGGCCGCACGCGCAACGCCCCGTCGGGATCGAGCCCTTCGGCGATCGCGGCCATTCGCTCGCCGCTCGGCTGCTCGACCTCGATCGCGCGACCGATCACCAGGCAGTGCGGCTCGTAGCGCGGACGCACGCCCGCGAACCCGTCCGCGAAGAAGCGCTCGAGCTCACGCTCGAGGTTCGCGAGCACCGCCGCGAGGATCGCCGCGCGACCGCGGCGCTCGGGCACCGCGATGGCCAAGCTAGTCGCGCGCGCATGCAGGCTCGGATCGAATTCGTCGAGCGAGCGGTGCACGTTGATGCCGAAGCCGATCACGACCTCGACCTCGCGCCCGCGCCAGCGGCTCTCGCACAGGATCCCCGCGAGCTTGCGGCCGCCGAGCAGCACGTCGTTGGGCCACTTGAGCTCGAGCGCCGGCCAGCCTCGCTCACGCCACACCGCTTCGCCACCAAAGGCCGCGAGCAGGCCCTCGCGCACACCGACGCCGACCGCCAGCGCC
The DNA here is from genome assembly GCA_035538075.1 of Enhygromyxa sp. Taxonomy (GTDB): domain Bacteria; phylum Myxococcota_A; class Polyangia; order Nannocystales; family Nannocystaceae; genus Plesiocystis. Next base: position 8,410 of record DATLLB010000381.1, on the reverse strand, counting down.
AGCGCACCAAAGCTCTGCGCAGGCACGCCCGGGCGCAGGATCACGCTCGCGTAGAGATCCTTGCCGGCCGGCGACGACCACGAGCGACCGAGCCGACCGCGGCCGGCCGACTGCTGCTCCGCGGTCACGAGCGCGCCATCGGGCGCGCCGCCGGCCAGCCACTCGAGCGCACGATCGTTGGTCGAGGCCACGCTGGCGTGATGCTCGTGTGCGCGACCGAGTCGAGCCGTGGTCAACAACTCGGCGAGCTGCTCGAGGTCGTCCATGTCGAGCCTGTGCTACCGAGAAACTCGCGTGCTCGCCACTCGTGGCATGATCGCCCGCGTGGGTCGTCTCGCGCTCGTCAGCGGTCTGCTGTTCGCCTCGCTCGCCTGCGCGCGAGCATCCATCGTACCCGCGGTGTCCGCCGAGCCCGCTCGGACCACGAACGCCGACCCGACCCCGGTGTTCGTCGAGGCCGAGGACCGGCCACTCAGCTGCGACGGCACGCTGACGGCGATCATCGGCCAGCGTGGCGTGCCGATGTCTGCGTTCGAGCACGTCTACGAGCTCAAGGTCGCCAAGTATCGCGACCGCGGTCGCGACATCCCGCAGACCGCCGACGCGCGCTATCACAGGATCATCAGCGAGCGCATGATCTACCAAGAAGTGGTCGCGCTCGAGGCCGCCAAGCTCGGCGTCGAATACGACCCAGTCGCGCTCGAGCAGCGCGAGCGAGCCGGCAAAGGCTCGATCCAAGACTGGGAGCTGCACCTGCGTCGCCGTGGCGAGAGCGACGCGAGCCTGCGCGCGCTCTACATCGCCGAGCTGCGCGAGCGGGCGATCCTCGAGGCCGAAGGCGCGCTGACGATCCACGACGACGAGATCGCGGCCGAGTACGAACGCATGGCGCCCAACTTCACCGCCGACGAGCCGCGGGTCCACGCCGCGCACATCCTCGTCCGGGTCGATCCGCCGCTCACCGAGGCCGAGGCGCTGGCCGAGGCCGAGGCGATCCATCAGCAGGCGATCCAGCCCGACGTCGACTTCGCCGCGCTCGCCGAGCAGCACTCCGAAGGACCGAGCGGACAAAAGGGCGGCGACCTCGGCATCTTCACCGCCGATCGCATGGTCGAGGAATTCTCCAAGCCCGTATTCAAGCTCAAGCCCGGCGAGGTCTCGCCGCCGATCCGGACCAAGTTCGGCTTCCACGTCGTGAAGGTCTACGGCGCCTGGGGCCCCGGGCCGCTGCCGCGCGAGGCTCTCGAGCCGCAGATCGTCGAGCGACTGGTCGCACGCAAGCTCGCGGAGGGCCGGCGCGAGCTCGCGGCGCGGCTGCTCGACGCGTACGCGCCGATCAACTGCATCCCCGCGCTGGCCGAGTCGCGCGGGCTGACCTGGCCGGCCGAGCGAGCCGACGATGACGACTGAGCGCTACTTGGTTGCGAACGAATCCGCGATCAGCTGACGAAAGTAGCTCGACGCCGGGTCTGCATGCGTCCGCGCGTGCCACGTCATTTGCATCGAGAATCGCATCGCCGGAAGCGTGCTCTTCACGATCACGATCGGCGCCGCGCCGAGCAAGGTCTCGGCCACCCGGCGAGGCATGCCTGCGATCAGATCGGTCGATGCCACGACCATCGCCGCAGCCGCGAAGGTCGGCACCGTCACGGCGATGTCGCGCGTGAGGCCATGGCGAGCGAACAGCTCAGTCACCGCACGATTGCCGACGCCCGCCCGGCCGAGCGCGAGGTGGATGTCGACGTGACGCTCGCTGTTGAAGAGCCGAGGCGTGAGCCGCCGACGAACGCGTGGGTGATCGCGCCGAACCACGAACACGCCCTCCTCTTCGTAGAGCGGCATGCAATGCAGCTCGTCGTCGCCACCCGGCGCGAGCGCGACGTCGATCGCCGATCCTGCGAGCCCACCGCTGGCGATCAGCGTGTCGACGCTGACCACCCGCAGCCGGGCGCGCGGGAGCTTTGCAGCGAACGCGTGGGCGATGCGGGGCAGGCTCGCGATCTGATCGCCGTCGGCCAGCGCGATCGTCAGCTCGCGGGTGCTCCGCTGCGGATCGAAGCCCGGCCCGCCGAGCACGACCTGCTCGAGCTCGGCGAGCGTGCGTGACAGCACCGGGGCCAACGCCAGCGCACGCGGGGTCGGGCTCAGCCCTCGACCGCTGCGCACGAACAGCGGATCACCGAGCAGCGATCGCAGCCGCGCGAGCGCGTTGCTGATCGCCGGCGGGGTCACGTGCAGGCGCTTGGCGGCCTTGGCCGCGCTCTGCTCCTCGAGCACCGCGTGCAGGACCACGAGCAGGTTGAGATCGATCGTCGAAATGTTCACGCCGGTTGAACATACCCATCACGAAACATCACTGGAAGGAAGCATTGTCGCGGTGCATCGTGAGCGTCGATGCGAGCCGTGATCATTGGCGCAGGCATAGCAGGGCCAGCTCTGGCCGCGTTTTTGGCCAAGGCCGGGATCGCCTCGGTGCTCTGCGAGGCGCGTCCGCTGCCGACCGGTAATGAAGGTGGTTTTCTGGGTGTCGCGCCCAACGGCATGCGGGTGCTCGCCGAGCTGGGGCTCGAGCGCGCGGTCGAGGCCAGCGGAGTCCCGTGCGACGGCTTCGCGTTTCAGAACGCGAGCGGCAGGCAGGTCGGCGTGATCGATCGCAGGCACGATCGCACGCGGCTCGGCGCGCGACTGGTGATGATCAAGCGAGCCCCGCTGCAGCGGTTGCTGCTCGATCACGCCGCGCGGCTCGGCGTCACGATCCACCACAATGCCCGGCTGGTCGAGATCGGTCGCTCGAGCCCCGACGTCGTGATCGCCCGGTTCGAGGACGGCAGCGAGCACTCCGGCGATCTCGTCGTGGGCTGCGACGGCCTGCGCTCGCAGGTGCGTGCGCTCGTGTTCCCCGAGCAACCACCGCCGCAGTACACGGGCCTGCTCGACTTCGGCGGCTATGCGGCGATCGACCAGCCGTCGCTCGAGATCGGCTGGAACGTGATGGTGTTCGGCAAACGTGCGTTCTTCGGCGGCTTTCGTGCGCCGCCGGACGAGCACGGCCGCAGCGAGGTGTGGTGGTTCCACAACGGCGGCGACGCTGAGCCGGTGCGCTCGCTCGCGCCCGAGCAGCGACGCCGTCGGATCCTCGAGCTGCACGCCGACGATCCGCCGTGGATCCACGCATGCGTGCAGGCGACCCCGGAGATCCTCGGACCCTGGCCGCTGCACGAGGTCGCGACCATGCACCGCTGGCACGTCGGCCGCGTCGGCATCATCGGCGATGCCGCCCACGCCACGTCCCCGAGCGGCGGTCAGGGTGCCTCGCTCGCGCTCGAAGACGCGATGCTGCTCGCTCGCTGCCTGCGAGACCAGGGTGATCCCGATCGTGCGTTCGCCTTGCTCGAGCGCCTGCGCAGGGATCGAGTCGACGACGTCGTCACCCAGTCACGCCGCAACGCGAGCTACAAGGCGCCGGGTCCCGTCGGCGCGTGGTTTCGCGACCGCGCGCTGCCGATCTTCGTCAAGCTCGGCGAGCGAGCGCAGCACCGCGCCTACGCGTATCGCATCGACTGGGACGAGGTCGTCAGTTCGTGACCTGTAGCGCGAAGGTCTCGAGGTTGCCGCGGGCGTCGCGAGCCCGCACGACCACGCGGTGAATGCCCGGCCCGACATCGGCCGGCAGCACCAGCTCGAACTTCTCGGTGCTCGAGTCGAACAACCCGTCGCTCGCGCTCGCGGTCCGAAAATCACCGCCGTCGATCGCAAACGCGACGTCGTGCACGTAGCTGCCGCGATCCTTGGCCACGCCGGTGATCCGGCCGCCGCTCGCCGTCACGGCCTCGAGCGTCGGACGGGTCCGATCGATCACGAACGGCTCCGAGATCAGCACGTCGCTCGCGGCCGCGCCCGCGCCGTTGCTGGGCTCGTCGCTCGCGCGGACCTCGACCTCGTAGATCCCGTCGGCCAGCGTGTCGAGATCGACGGTGATCTTCTTCGCGCTCAGCGGTCCGTCTTGGTTGAGCTTGACCCACTCGTCCTCACCCGAGCGACGGATGCGGACGTCGTAGAGCAGCTCGTCCTCGTCGCTGTCCTGCACGGTCCACTCGATGTCGATCTCGGGCTTGCTCTCGTCGTCGTCCTTGGGGCCGAACGTGGGCTGCTTGACGTCGATCGACTCGATCAGCGGGGCCAGGTTCTCGGGCGCGTAGAAGGCCGTGATGCCGCGCAGCGCTGCGGCGTCGTCGGCCAGCGTGACCTCGAGCTGCATGTAGCGACGGCGCGGAATGTCGGCGCTGCCGCGCAGCTCGTCGTTCTCGCTGGCGAGCTTGACGTTGGTCCAGGCGGTCCAGCGATCGTCGACCTCGCGGGTCGGCCCGGTCCGCACGCGCAGCTCGAGCTTGCCCTCGCCGCGCAGCGCAAAGCTGCCGTAGCGGGCCACGTGCTCGGCGTCGAGCACCTCGGAGACCCAGCGCGCCTGCTTGGCCGGCTTTTGTTGCAAGGCATACACGGCCGCGCCGTCGCTCGCTGTCGCGAGCACGTCGCCGTTCTCGGCCAGGCACATGCTGGTCGCCTGTCGCTCTTCCAGATCGGCGACCACCGCCACGTCTCGGCGACCGCGGGCGCGATAGATCTTGCCGCCCTCGGAGCTGGCCGCGAGCACCGTGCCGCGATCGTCGATCGCGAGCAGATCGATGAAGTACTGATCCTTCTTCTCGAACCACAGCTCCCAGGCGGCATCCTGAGCGCGCAGGACGTCGCGCTTCGAGCCGAGGTCGACCGCCCACAGCTCGGCGTCCGCGTTGGCGCGCGCGCGCTGAGTGTTGGTGTCCTCGGGCCGCTCGCCGGTCAGGCTCGAGCGATTGAGCTGCTTGGTCAGCGCGACGCGGCTCGAGATGCTGCGATCCTCGAACGCGTTGACGGCCGCGATCAGCTCGGTGCCCGACAGCGCCAGCCCGCGGACCTCGTCACCCTTGAACTCGTGCAGCAGCACGCCCTCGAGCGCGTCGGTGCGGACCTGGTAGAGCCGCGACTTCGGCGAGGTGCCGGCCAGGATCGCGTCGCCGACCGGCAGCACCGAGAGCACGTCGCCCTCGGGTACGTCGAGGATCACCTTCGCGTCCTTGCCGTCGGTACCGACCGACCACAGCTGCCCGTTGGGCCCGGTCGCAACCAGGAGGCGGTTGGCGTGCAGCGTGATCGCCCAGATCTGCGTGACGTCCTTGAGCTCGGCGAAGTCGCTGACGACACCCTTCTTGTCGACCCGCAGCAGCTTGCCGCCAGGCAGCACCGCGGCCACCAGATCGCCGCTCGGCAGCCGAGCCAGCGCGCTCACGACCACGCCCTCGAGCTCGACCACCTGCTCGACCGTCGGCGTCGCCCCGCGCAGATCGACGCGCTGGATGGTGGCCTTGTCGGCGGTGCCCACCCACGCCTGCTTGCCGTCGACCAGACACGTGAACGCCGAGCTGAGCTCCAGCTCCGCGCGCGCGCTCGCATAGCCGCGCGTGATCCGACCGCTGCTCTCGATCGCGGCGCCCTCGACCTCACCCGCTTCGAAGTCGCTGAAGTCGTCGAGCGAGTGCGTCTTGGTACCGCCCGCGAAGGCGACGCTCGCAGCGAGCGGGAGCGACAAGCACAGGCCGGCGAGGACGTGGACGAGTTTGCGGGCGGTCATCGAGGGCATCGGGGTCGAGGCGCGCGAGCCTCGATCAACGCGTGAAATTACCCGGTCGGAGAACAGACCGTCAACAAGGGCTGCGCGATCGCTCGCGGAGCGACATCCGCGGCAAGTCCCTCGGGTATGGGGGTTGCACCGCTCGATCGCATGACGCTCACGGATGCGCTGGCTCAACGGATCATCGAGGCGGCGTGCGAGAAAGCAAGAGCGCTGGATATCGCGGTTGTCATCGCGGTGATCGATGCGGGCACGCACCTGAAGGCTTTTCGTCGGATGGATGGCGCGGTGCTCGGCTCCATCGACGTCGCGATCAAGAAAGCCAGGACCGCCGCGCTGTTCGAGGTCGACAGCGAAGCCGTGTGGGAATATGCGAAGCCCGGCGCGCCTGCGGAGGGGCTCCACCTCTCGAATGGAATTCTCGCGGCTTTCGCCGGCGGCATCCCGTTGCGGGGCGCGGCCGGTGAAATGCTCGGCGCCATTGGAGTGTCCGGCGGCGCGGTTGCCCAGGATCGCGAGGTCGCGGCCGCGGGCGCGGCTGCTCTATTCGTTCCCGAAACCAACTCGGAAAAATGAGCAAAATGAAAGGAAACAAGCAAATGGCAAAGACCATATTGATCACCGGTGCGGGCTCGGGTCTGGGCAGGGGCGCGGCCATCGGCCTCGCGCAAAAAGGCCACGAAGTGGTCGCAACCGTGGAAATCGCCCCGCAAGTGACTTCGCTGCGCGAAGAGGCCGAGGCGCTGAACCTGACCAATCTCCACGTGCAAAAGCTCGACTTGCTCGACCCCTATGATGTCGCCTACGCGCAGCGCTGGGACATCGACGTGCTGGTCAACAATGCCGCGATCGGCGAGACCGGTCCGGTCTCGGAGATTCCGCTCAAATTGATGCGACACAATTTCGAGGTCAACCTGTTCGCGCCGCTGATCCTCACCCAGGGCTTCGTGCGGAAATGGGTGTTCGGCAAGAAGCCCGGGAAGGTGGTCTGGATCTCGTCGATGGGCGGCTTGTTCACGCCGCCGGGCTTCGGCTCCTATGTCGCGACCAAGCACGCGATGGAGTCGATCGCCGAGTCGATGCAGCAGGAGCTGCGTCCGTTCAACATCAAGGTCCAGACCATCAACCCCGGCGCCTATCTGACCGGATTCAACGAGACCATGGCGGAGAACGCGTTCCGCTGGCTGGATGACTCGAAGAACTTCACCAAGCGCGCGGCCCTGCGGGCGGCGTTCGACAGCCTGCTCGGCACGCCCGAAGGGCGCATGGATCCGGCCGACATGATCGCGAAGATGGTCGAGATCATCCCCGAGGACACCGGCAAGTTCCGCAACGTCTGGCCGCCGGCCGTCGAGAAGATGCTGAAGGAGCACCAGGAAGAGGCCTGGGACGCCAAGATGTGACGGAGACTCGAGTCAGAGCGAACGCGCCGGCAGCACGTCGACCTCGAGCGCGGCGACGCCCTGAATGATCGAATCGGTGCGGATCACCCGGCGGGCGGCCTGCTTGAAGTGGATCGCCTGCCGGTTGCTGCCGCCGGGCGAGAGCGTCTGCAGCACGCTCTCGGGCATCGCCTCGAGCAGACCGTGCTCGGTCGCGAGCCCCTCGCCCGCGCGGTAGATCGTGCCGATCATGCTGCGCGCCGGGTAGCTGGACGCGAGGTTGTCGAGCAGATCGTCGAGGTCGTTGGGCAGCGGCGCGTAGGGGGCCACGAACTCGCCGCCCGAGAGCTCGACGACGATCCGCTCACCGCCGGCGTCGCTGGGCACCCGCACGCTCACGACCTCGGTGCGGACCGGTCCGCGTGGAGGCTTGAGGTCGACGAGGATCTCGAGCAGGTCGCCCGCACGGATCTCTTCGGCGTTGATGCGGATGCGATCGATGATCTCGACGGGCGCGCCGTAGTGGACCTTGGCGCTCTGCTCGACCGACTTGATGCTGGCGATCTCGAACTGATTGTCGAGCGCGGCCATCATCACCAGCAGCGCGCGGCTGCGGGCTGCGAGCCCGCGCACGATCCCGCGCGCGAAGTAGACCTCCTCGCGCAGCTCGATGGTCCGCAGGCCCTTGGAGGTCTCCAGCGTGATCGCGCTCTGGGTCTCGAGCACGACCTCGACGGCGTCGTTGCCGGCCTCCTCGATCGCGTCGAGCAGCAGCGTCACGACCAGCGGCGGGGTCAGGACCTCGGAGTCGGCCACGCTGCTGCGATAGGTGCGGGTGCCGAGCTCGGGGTCCGCCCCGGTCACCTTGGTCAGCACCGGGATCATCGGCGTGTGGATGTCGGTGCGCAGGTAGATGGCCGGCTGGCGGTCCTGCACCATCGTGCCCTGGATGTCGAGCGCGCTCGACAGCTTGACCGATCGCTCGACGCTGTTGAGGATCGTGTGGACCTTGGCGTTGGCGATCGGCAGCCGCGTCGGGCCCTCGCCGTACATCGGGTGGCCGAACGCGAGCAGCTGATCACCCTTGGGCGAGACCCAGGTGATCGTGCCGTTGGGCGCGGCCCCGTTGTCGCCAGCGATCAGCACGACCGAGACCGCGTCACCGGGCTGCCAGTTGTGCTTGGTGGCCGCCGACGCGCTCGCGCCCGACGACGGCGAGCTCTGGCTCGAACCACCGCCGCGGACCGGCAGCAGCCCGGTCGCGTCGGCCAAAAATTGCGCGGCGTGGGGGCTCAGGCCGGCGATCGACATCGGCGCGCCGATCGGCTCGAGCCCGCCCGACGGCAAGCCGTTGGGGCCCGGC
>DATLLB010000380.1:0-9246 GCA_035538075.1 Enhygromyxa sp. | reverse complement strand
CCGAGTTGGTCTCGCAGCCCTCGCCTTCGCTACCGTCGTTGCAGTAGGCGCCCCCGGATGGCGTGCAGTTGGGCCCGATCTCGCCGTCGCCGCCGAACGGATCGGGCGGCGACGGCGAGATCGGGCCCAACTGCACGCCATCCGGGGGCGCCTACTGCAACGACGGTAGCGAAGGCGAGGGCTGCGAGACCAACTCGGCCTGCCAAGGCGGGCTGGTCTGCGCGACCAGCCTCGATCTGCTCGGTGTCGTCGCGGTCAGCACCTGCAGCGAGTGCGACCAAAATTCCGACTGCGGCAACCAGCTGTGCACGCCGGTCGTGGACGTCGGGAGCCTCTCCGGCCAGATGGAGTGCAGGCCGCCCGGTAGCCTCCCTCAGAACGCGTTCTGCCACATCGGCGATGGCGATGCGACCTGTGCGAGCGGCTCGTGCTCGGAGGTCGACATCATGGGCATCGGCTTGATCGGCGCGTGCGGTGAGTGCCTCTCCGACCAGGACTGCGGACCCGGAGGCATTTGCGAGCCCGGCGAGTTCAACCTGCAAGACGGCGTGCTGATCGGCTCGACCTGCGAGTTCTAAGCCGGTCGGCGCTCTAGAAGCCTTGGGCTTCGTCGATCTCTCGCCCGAGCAGCGACGCGATGTGGGCGAGCAGCTCGGGCAGGATCGGCGGATCGAACTCGATGCCGGTCATGCCCGGCAGCACCGCCGACACCCAGCGCACCGTGGCCGCCACGCAGATCGGCCCGACCTGCGGCAGCTCGAGCTCGAGCTCGAGCGGATCACCAGGGCTGAGCGCAGGGTCGATGTCGACCGAGATCATCGCTCCGCGCTCGCTGAGGTTCTCCGTCTGTCCACGGCCCTCGAAGCCGGCGTGTCGCACGATCAGCCGGTGATGAACGGCCACGCGCGGCTGCGTGCGCAGATCAGCCACGCGCTCAGTCTACGTGCCAGCCCCCAGACGCCCCAGTTTTCGCGATTTCTAGGATGCCCGCAGGTTCACGAGTCGCGACGCACGACGTTGTAGACCGCCTGCGCGGTCGCGATCGCCTCGCCCGTGTCGAATTGGCGCGTGGCCGAATCCGGCATCGCGCCTGCGAACACCTCCATCCGCGCGACCGCCACCTTGTTGCCCACGCGGATGGTCTTGGCGTGGCAGAGCAGATCGAGCGACGGCCCCGGTCGCAGGTAGTCGACGCGCAGATCGACGGTCGAGACGCGATCCTGCGGGTTGCTGAGCATCGAGAAGCAGGCGGCACCGCCGGCCGTGTCGGCGAGCATCGAGATCACGCCACCATGCACGGCCGGGCGATTCACGTCGCCGATCAGGTGGTCCATCCACGGGATCCGCAGCACGCACTCGCCTCGCTGCAGGAAGTCCACGCGCAGCCCGAGCAGCTTGTTGAACGGGATGTGCTGTTCCATGAACAGCACCAGCTTGGCGAACTGCGGATCGATGGACGGCGCCTCGCTCACGAGCGGAAGGGAGCACGTCGAGGGTCGACGGATCAAATTTGCGACCGCGAGATCTCGTCGCGGTCGGTGTCGTCGCGCCTGTCGATGGCGAGTGATCAACCCGTGGAAGAGTTGTCGACAGGCTGTCGACGAACTGGGGAGCGCGATCGGAACTCGCTCGAAAAGCGAGGCGATCACAACACCTTAGGACGGGGAGGGGGACTCGCCCGGCGACCCTGATGCTGCCCGCGCGCTCTGCACGAGCCCGCGCGGGCGGATGCCGCGCCACGATCATCAGCGATCGCGCGTACTGCGAAATCGAGTCTTCCGCCGTTCGAGGCCGCTTGACGGGGCAACTGAACGAGTGTTAGGTCAACTCACCCGTTCAGTGCAGGCGAGAATTTCCGTTCGATGCTAGAGCACCCATCAGGCTTTCCCCGCGCACGGACCCTCCTTCCAGAAACACCGGATCCTCCTTCATTTTCAGGTGTTTCTGTGTGCGCGGGGAAGCCTGATGTCTTTGGTTCAAATGGGCTGAGCGGGCTTTTGGCGTCGATCACGGCGCTCGACGAAGTCGAGGCGGTGACGATCCGCGAGACTCCGGCGCGCGCGGGGATGATCGGCGAGTGGCCGGCGTGGATCGACGCACGCGTGCGAGGTTGCTTCGCGCGAGTCGGCGTCGAGCGACCGTACCTTCATCAACAGCGTGGCCTCGAGGCGCTGCATCGCGGGCGAGATCTCGTGCTCGCGACTGCGACCGCGTCGGGCAAGTCGCTCTGCTACCAAGCGCCCGTTGTGCAGGCCGTGCTCGATGATCCGGCTTCCCGTGCGCTGTTCTTGTTTCCGACCAAGGCGCTCGCGCGCGACCAAGTCGAAGCGCTGCGCAGCTTGATCGATGAACAGTCGCCTCTGCACGGCTGCGTCGGCGCAGGCACGTACGACGGCGACACGCCGCCCGATCAGCGTCGTGCAGCCCGTGCGCGCGCTCACGTGATCGCGACCAATCCCGACATGCTGCATCGCGCCGTGCTGCCGCATCACGATCGCTGGGCGAGCTTCTTGGCGGGTCTTCGCTACGTGGTGATCGACGAGCTGCACACGTATCGCGGCGTGTTCGGCAGTCACGTCGCCAACGTGCTGCGCCGGCTCTGGCGAGTGTGCGCGTTCCATGGCTCGTATCCACAGGTCATCGCATGCTCGGCGACGATCGCCAATCCCGCCGAGCTCGCGGAGTCGCTGTGTGCCGGACGCCTGCGCGCAGACGGGGAGCGAGCGGAGTTTCAGGTCATCGATGAGAGCACCGCTCCGGTCGGGCCGCGGACGTTCGTGGTGCTCAACCCCGCGGTCGTCGATCCGCTCACGGGCGTGCGCCGGGACTACCTCAAGTGCGTGCGGGCGGTGCTGGCCCGGCTGCGCAGCGCGAACGTGACCACGCTGGCGTTCTGTCGCACGCGCAAGGCGGTCGAGCTGTTGACCCGCTACCTGCGGGAGGACGAGGTCGGGGTCGCGGAGCACGGCCGCTCGCCGCTGGCGATCCCGGAGTCGCGCGAGCCCACGCGCGAGCCTGTGAATCCGCGAGCCGTGGGTCCGTGGGCGCGGATGCAAGCCGGCAGCGCGTCGAGCCACGCGCGGATGCAGCATCGCCGCGAGCCGGATCTCAGCGGGCCCGTCGATCTCGCGGCCGCCGATCGAGCGCAGCGGAGCATCCGAGGCTATCGCGGCGGCTACCTGCCCGAGCATCGGCGCGAGATCGAGGCGGCCATGCGGCGCGGCGAGGCCAAGATCGTCGCGTCCACCAACGCGCTCGAGCTCGGCATGGACATCGGTGGGCTCGACGCGGTGGTGCTCGCGGGCTACCCGGGCACGCGCGCGGCCACGTGGCAGCGCTCCGGTCGGGCCGGGCGCCGGCAGACGCCTTCGCTGACGATCTTGGTGCTGTCGTCGCGACCGCTGGATCAGTTCGTCGCCGCCGCGCCCGAGTTCTTGTTCGGCGAGCCGCCAGAGCACGCTCGCATCGACGCCATGAACCCGGAGATCGTCGTCCCGCACCTGCGCTGCGCCAGCTACGAGCTGCCATTCGGCGGAGAGGCCCAAGCCCCAGCCAGCGAGTCGGACCTCGAAGCAAATCATAGCTGGTGGTCGAGTTGGGGCGGGCTTCCGCGCGAGGAGCTGTTCGGCGCGCTCGATTACCTGGCCGAGCGCGGCGCCCTGCTGCGCGAGGGCGATCGCTATTACGCGATCGGCTCCGCGTTCCCGGCCGACTCCGTCGATCTGCGCGGCACCATCGAGGAGAACTTCACCGTCGTCGAGGAGCTGCCGGGCCGGCTCGAGCACGGCCGCATCCTCGCCGAGGTCGACTTCGAGGACGGCCCGCTGTACCTGCACCCGGGCGCGATCTATCCGCTCGAGGGCAAGACCTACGAGGTCCGGCGGCTCGACTGGGATCAGCGCAAGGCGTTCGTGCGGGACGTCCAGGCCAACTACTACACCGAGGCCGTCTGCAACCTGCGGGTGCGCATGCTCGAGCCGCGACCCGCCGAGCCTGCGCTCGCCGAGGATGATCGGAAGGTCGCGTCCGGCACCGGCTACGCGCACGTCGTGCGAGCGGTGCCGGGCTTCAAGAAGCTCCGCTTCCGCACGCACGAGAACGTGGGCTTTGGGCCGATCAACCTGCCCGATCTCGAGCTGCACACGGTCGCGGCGTACTGGAGCTTCCCCGACCGACTGCTGGCCCACCTCGGGGATCCGTACCGGCGCAGCAACGCGGCGCTGGCTGCTGCGCACGCGATCCACCACGTCGCGGCGATGATCCTGATGTGCGAGCTGGGCGATCTGCGGCACGCGGTCGCTGCGGGTGCGCCGGGGCCCGAGGGTGTGGCTGCGTTCGCGCCGGTCGGGCTCGGTCGGCCGTCGAGCGAGGCGTCGATGCTCGCGGGCGGACGGCCAACCGTCTACCTCTACGACGACATGCCGGGTGGTGCCGGCTTGGCGACGCGGGTGCATGCGTTCGGTCGGTCGTTCTTCGAGCGCACGCTCGCGGTCGTGCGTGGCTGCGGCTGCGCGCACGGCTGCCCCACCTGCATCGGCACCGAGGTCGCGCTCGCACCTGGGCAGAGCTCGCAGAACCCCCGGATCATGGATCCCAGCGGTGTGGTCGCCGAGGCGAAGGCCGATCCCGAGTCGGTCGCTCGTCGGCACGCGCGAGCCGATCTGGTTGCCACGCTCGAGGCGCTCGCGGATGGGGTGGGGGCATGAGCTTGCTCGATCGACTGGCCCACGCCCGCGCGCTCGAGCGGGTCGCTCCGGTGGCGAGCAAGCCGACTCCAAGCCGGTCCGTCCCGAGCTCAGGCCCGGTCGCGAGCTCGGGCCCGGCCTTCGAGCGACGCGAGCGGATCCTCGAGCTCGAGCCTGATCGCGCCGTCCGACGCGGGTTCGGCCCCCGCGAGGGCGAGCGAGCCAACCTGCTCGGCGGCTGCCTCGAGCGCGTGACGATCCCTGGCGTCGCCGCGCTGGCCCGCGACCTCGTGTGCCTCGGCGCCCGCGAGGGCGGTCGTGCGGTGTTCCTCGATCTCGAGACCACCGGCCTCGGCGGCGCCTCGGTCCCCTACGTGGTCGGGATTGCGACCATCGAGAATTTTGGCGACAACCATGGCGACGGCCCCCGCCTGCACTGCACGCAGTGGACGCTCGCGCGCTGCAGCGGCGAGGCCGAGCTGCTCGCCGACGTGCTCGCGCGGCTCGAGGCCTACCATCCCGCGCCGCTGGTCAGCTTCAACGGGGCGAGCTTCGACGTGCCGCTGCTGCGCTTGCGAGCGCATCGCCATAGCCTCTCGGCGCGCGTGCTGGAGGCCGAGCATGTCGATCTCCTGCATCCCGCCCGACGGCTGCATCGCGGTCGTGGGCGCGACTGCAGGCTCGCGACGCTCGAGCGCGAGCTCTTGGGCATTCGTCGGCAAGGCGACATCGACTCGGCCGAGATCCCCGAGATTTTCTGGACGTGGCTGCAGGCGCCCCATGACATCCGGGCGCAGCGGCGGCTGCGGGCGGTCTGCGATCACAACCTCGTCGATCTCGCGAGCCTGCCCGCGCTCGCAGCCTGGTTGGCCAACACGGTGCGGGAGCCTGGCGATCTCGATCGCGCGCTGCGAGCCGCTCGGCACCTCGACCACGTCGGCGCGGGCGAGCAGGCCCGCCTGGTGCTCTCGCGCTGGATCGAGTCCAATGACAAGGATGGCTCCCGCTCGTCGGGCGCCAGGTGGCGCGAGGCTGCGCTCGAGCTGGCGGTCTTCGAGCGCCGCGCGGGGGAGCGTGGGCGTGCGGCCGAGCTGCTGCGCGCCGCGTGGCTGGCCGATCCCGGCTGCCCCGAGGTGAGCGAGGCGTGGGCCAAGGTGCTCGAGCACCAACTCGGCGACTTCGCCCAGGCGCTGCGGGTCGCTCGGGGCTCGCGTGAGCCCTGCGAGCGCCGCATCGCCCGGCTCGAGGCTCGGCTCGCGCGGACCTGTCGCGAGCAGCAGCAACCCGAGCCGCGGCCAGCGATCGTCGAGCGGCTGGAGATCCATCTCGAGCCCACGCCCGTCGTGCAGAGCCCCGAGCCACCAAAGCCACCGCGCGAGCCCAAGCCGCTCGACGCGACCCGCAAACGCGCGCCCGAGCTGCTCTCGCGGGTCGATCAGACCGAGTCCGGCGCCGTCGTTCGCTACCGACTGCTTCGCTGACGGCGCGTGCTCCCGTGGTGCGGAGTGTGATACCGTCGCCGCACCGGTGTCCCGCTTGTCCGCTGTCACGAGAGCACGCCGTTCGTCCACCGCCGTGGGGGCGAGCGCGCTCGCGTTGCTGCTGGGCGCGAGCGGCTGCATGAGCATCACGCCGCAGCTGCACCCGACCGACGTCGTCGCGCTCGAGCAGATCGAGGACTACGACGAGCGCAACCAGGCGTACAACGACAACGCCATCTACCGGCAGAAGGACGCTCGCGGGGTCCGCTACGTCAAGGGCACGCGGCTCGGCGCGCGACCGCGGAGCTGGCAGTCGCTCGACCTGATCCTCCGCTCGGATCGCAACTCCGCCGCCGCGCTGCCCGAGAAGAAGCTCCGCGCCGCGCGAGTGCTGACCGGCTTCCTGGTCGCGAGCGGCGTCGTGCTGCTCGGTGGCATCTCCGCGACCGCGCGCGAGGGCCTCGACCTCGAGCAGATCAACGGCACTGGCGCGGTGCTGTTCGCCGGCGGCGTATCCACGCTCGCGTTCGGCATCGCCACCGGCGTCGTGTGGGGCCAGGCCAAGACCGGCTACGAGCGCGCGGTCGATGTCTACAACGACAGCCTCGCGCTGCGGCTCGGCATCGCCGACGCCGACGGCAACTACAAGCCACCGGAGGGCGTGCTGGTCGACGAGGAGGGCTTCATCATCCTCGACCAGAAGGAGCTCTCGGTCCCGCAGCTGCAGGCCCCGCCGGCCGAGCCCAAGCCTCCGCCGCCGCCCGAACCGATCGCGCCCCAGCCCGTCGAGCCCGAGGCAGCACCCGAGCAAGCGCCCGACGCCGCAACCCCGAGCGACGCTCCGCCGCAACAGATCGGCCCCACGACCGCGCTGCTCGGACCCTCCCGTGGCACGCGCACCGCACCTTGACCTTCGGTGGTCCTGGGTAATCATCGCCCCGTGCGGCGACGATCTCGACCGGCCCTGTGCGCGATCGCTGCGTTGCTGATCACCCTCGCCGGTTGCTCCGACGCGGCCGGCCCCGAGCAGCCGCTCTCGGGTCAGCAGCTCTACAACCGCCAGTGTGCGCGCTGCCACGGCCTCGACGGGCGGCCGACCAAGGCCTCGCCGAGCGCCCGCGATCTGACCAACCGCAGCTACATCGAGCAGCTCGGCAACAAGGGCATCCGCGCGGCGATCATGGCCGGGCGCCCGATCGGCCTGCCGCAGGACCAGCAGCTGATGCCCGCGTTCGGCAACCAGTTCTCCGAGCCCGAGCTCGAGGTGCTGATCGGCTACGTCCGCAGCCTGTCCAACCCCGAGTACGGCCCCGAGCAGCTCACGCCGGAGGCCGTGAGCGAACGGCCGGCGAGTGAGTGACGACGACCGCGTCGAGCTGCGCTGGCCCGGCAAGTATGTGGATGGTCAGCGGGCGCCGCTGGTCGATCACCAGGTCGAGCTGATCGAGCGCGAGCGCTTCGGCACCGCGAGCAACCAGCTGATCCGCGCCGACAATCTCCACGCGCTCGAGGCTCTGGTCCGCGCCGCTCCGGGCTCGGTCGATCTCGTCTACATCGATCCACCCTTTGCGACCGGCAACCAGTTCGCGCTGATCCGCCGCATCGGTGACAAGCGCGAGGGCGACGAGGCCGAGTTGCGCCTGCCCGCATTCGATGACGCCTGGGACGGCGGCCTCGCCGGGTTCCTGCGCATGCTCGATCCGCGATTGCGCTTGATCCATCAATTGCTCGCGCCGACCGGCAGCCTGTATGTGCACGTCGATCCGACCGTCGGCCACGCGGTCAAGCTGCTGCTCGACGAGATCTTCGGCCCGCGCTGCTTTCAACGCGAGATTGTCTGGCGAATCGGCTGGGTGTCCGGATTCAAGACCCGCGCCCGCAACTGGATCCGCAATCACGATCTGATCTTCTTCTACACCAAGGATCCGCAGCGCTTCACCTTCAACAAGATCTGGGTCCCCCACGCCAAGGGCTACGAGCGCCGCGACGGCCAGGCCGCCAAGGCGCCCGGGATTGCGATCGAGGACGTGTGGAACGCCAACCCGAGCGAGCTCGAGCTGAGCGGGAAAGACTCGCTCGACTCGATCCAGATCAAGAGCTTCTCGCGCGAGAAGACCGGCTGGGCCACGCAGAAGAACGAGAGCCTGCTGCGGCGCATCATCGAGGCCTCGAGCAACCCGGGCGACACGGTCGCGGATGTGTTCGCCGGCTCGGGCACCACCGCCGCGGTCGCGGCTGCGCTCGGGCGGCAATTCATCACGTGCGATCATGCGGACGCGGCCGTGCAGATCGCCCGCAGTCGCCTGCTCGAGGCCGGGGCAGAATTCGTGCTGCTCGAGGCGAGCGCCCGCGAGCGCGAGCTGGAGCTGGCGGCGATCGATCCGATGCAGCTACGCGAGTGGATGCTCAATCAGCTCGGCGCCGATC
Organism: Enhygromyxa sp.; assembly: GCA_035538075.1. GTDB lineage: Bacteria > Myxococcota_A > Polyangia > Nannocystales > Nannocystaceae > Plesiocystis. Next base: position 653 of record DATLLB010000380.1, on the reverse strand, counting down.
AGCGCGAGGACGACGGCGTGCTGGCCGGCCGCCGCCAAGACGTGGGTCTCGCGATCGCGCTCCCGGGTGAGGTGATCGATCAGACTCGCTTGCAGCGACTCCGCGCCCACGCACGCGCGCGCGGCCTCGAGTGCGTGGAGCTGCTCGGCTTCGACTGGCTCGACGAGCCCGAGCCCGGCACGCCCGAGCTGATCCCCGTGCAGGCGGGTCGCGGTCTGCTCGAGCCCAGCGTCCGCGCGCAGCCGTGGCGCGAGGGTGGGGCGGCCGTGTGGGAGCGACCGCGCGTGCAGCTCGAGGTCCGCGAGCTCGACGACGATCGCCTGCAAGTCGAGCTGGTGAACGTCACGCGTCGCTGTAGCGAGTGCCTGCCCAAGGTGCTCCGCGATCGTCCGTTCGCCGACCTGTTGCTCGGCTGGTCGCTCGCCGACGCGCGCACGCCCACGCAGCCTTGCTTCGTCGCGCTGCGCAAGCGTGCCGCGCTCGAGCTGCTCGCCGAGATCCCCCGGCCGCAGGGCGGCGCCCTGATTGTCGCCTGCGAGGACGTGCTCGGCCATCGTCACGTCCGCCGCTGGCCGATCTGAGAACATGCTCGCGATGCTCGCGCGAGCCCTCTCGACCTGCGTTGCGCTCGCCCTGCTCGGAGCGTGCAGCAA
>DATLLB010000379.1:0-41177 GCA_035538075.1 Enhygromyxa sp. | reverse complement strand
TGAACCTGTGATTTACGGCGGCGAGACCGTCGCAAGCTGCGCCTGGCCGACAGCCGTGATGGTCGGGTCGTGCTCGGGCACCCTGGTCCATCCCGAGGTCGTGATTTACGCGGCCCATTGCGGCACCGACAAGCCGTCAATCCGCTTTGACGATGAGGGCACCGGCGACGGATTTGAGGTGTCGACCGAGTATTGCCGCACCTATCCGGGCTATGCCGACAACAAGAAGGGAGTGGATTTCGCCTATTGTCGGTTGAGCGAGCCGGTCGAGCAATTCCCGATCATCCCGCCCTTGATGGGCTGCGAGACCGAGGCGCTGAAGCCCGGAGCAGAGGTCGCCATCGTCGGATTCGGCGACTCCGAGGACAACGACACCGACGAGATCAAGCGCGAGGTCTATACCAAGATCAATTCGATCAAGAACAACGAGGCCTTCATCGGCGGCGACGGCAAGGACTCGTGCAGCGGCGACTCGGGCGGACCGGTCTTCATCAAGCTCGACGACGGCAGCTGGCGGGCGTTCGGAATCACCTCCTACGGCGGTGAATGTGGGACCGGAGGCTATTACTCCATGATGCACATCGGCATGGAGTGGTTCGAGTCCGACTCGGGCATCGACCTCACGCCGTGTCACGACGCCAAGGGCAACTGGGAGCCCGGACCAAACTGCACGAGCTTCCCGCTCGACCCCGCCAAGGGTGGCGGCGACTGGCCAACCTGCGCGAGCGGCCCGCTCTCGGGCCCCTCGAGCACCTGCGGAGCGCCTTTTGGCGGGGAGCCCGAGCCGGAGCCCGAACCCGAGCCGGAGCCCGAGCCCGAACCCGAGCCCGAACCCGAGCCGGAGCCCGAGCCCGAACCCGAGCCCGAGCCCGAGCCCGAGCAGCCGGAACCCGACGCGAACTCCTGCGAGGGATCCTGCGGTGAGCAAGCGCCCGGCGGTTGCTGGTGCGACGACAAGTGCAGCAAGTACGGAGATTGCTGCGAGGACGTGATCCCCGTGTGCGAGTCCGAGAACACCTGTGCGAGCTCGTGCGGTGAACAAGCCCCGGGCGGCTGTTGGTGCGACAAGAAGTGCAAGAAATACGGCGATTGCTGCGGCGACTACAAAGCCGAGTGCGGCTGATCGATCGACACCGAGGGGATCTTGGCAGCCCGCCTGCCAAGATCCCCTCCTCCGTCAATCCGCGCCCATCGTCACCCAGCCGCCGCGCTTGCGCAGCATCGCCACATATTGGTCTCGCACGTCCGCCAACGTCGAGCGCCGCACGGCATCGAGCTGCTCGCCCGCGTCCAACCACGCCCGCACCTTGGGCAGACCCGCAAACACGTCCAGGCCCTCGCGCAACGCCCCAGTCCACGCGACCCGCTGCAGCATGGGAATGCTCGCCGTATCCACCAGCGACAACTCACCGCCGATGAAGAACGGCCCCACCAGGTCGCGCTCGAAGTAGCCAAGCTTCCCCCGCAGCGCATCGACGGCGCCCTGGACCTCGGCCTCGCTGGTCGCGGTGCCCATCCGCCACGCGTCACCCAAGCAAGCCGAGGCCAGCTCGATCATCGCCCGATGCCGCGCCCGAACCAGCGAATCGGCCGGCAGCAGCGACCCTTCGGTGATCTCGTCGAGGTACTCGTTGATCACCGCCGACTCGAACAGCACGATCTCGCGCCCGTCATCCTCGCGCACGACCAGCACGGGCACCTTGCCCGTCGGCGAGATCGCCAGGAACCACTCCGGCTTGTTGGTGAGATCGATGTAGCGAGTCTCGTAAGCGATGCCCTTGAAGTTCAGCGTGATCGCCGAACGCTGCACGAACGGACACGTGGGAAACGAGATCAGTTGAAAGCTCGGCATGGTGTGTCCGCGGATGGTAGCGCCAAGCGAGCAGGCGGTGGTCTCGCCGTTCGCTTGCTTGCGGTCGCGGATTCTCCGATGATCGGCGGCCGTGCCCACCTCGCGTCGCACCGCTCGTGCCCTCGCGCTCGCGCTGGCGCTGTGGACTGCGAGCGCCTGCGGCTCGGGCCTCGATCCGCGGCCGGCCAGCGCCTCGGGCCCGAGCAACGCGCCCGCGACCAACGTCGCGCGCTCCGATGTCGCGGCCGACGAGCCCAACGCCGCCGAGCCCAAGCCCGATCCCGGGCCCCCTCGCTTGCCGGCGTTCTCGCCCGAGCCGGGCGACGAGGTCGATCCGCACCAACCGATCGAGGATCCCTCCGGCGTCGCGCTCGACTACTTCTATCGCAGCCTGACCGACGTCGACGAGACGCAGCCCGGATCGATGACGCGAGTGCTGCACCTCGGCGACTCGACGCTCGGGGTCGACGGCATCCCGCATGCGATCCGCAAGCGCATGCAGCAGCGCTTCGGCGATGGCGGAGCCGGGCTCGTGCTGCTCAAGCGCTACTCGCCTTCGTACAAGCCGGCCTCGGTCAAGCTCAGCGGCGGCGACAATTGGAGTCACTGCTACATCGCCTACCAGTGCCGCGGCGACGGCCACTACGGCATCGGCGGACTGATCGTCAGCGCGTCGTCCGGCGCCTCGACCTCGATCGCCACGCTGCCCGCCGATCACCCGGTCGGCCACGCGTTCTCGAAAGTCGAGCTGTGGTACGCGGCCAGCTCCGGCGGCGGCACCATCAACATCGAGCTCGACGGCAAGCTCGCGCGTGCGATCGACAGCAAGGCGCCCGAGGTCGATGGCGTGGTCGATCGCTGGGAGACCGTCGAGGTCGAGCCCGGCTCGCACAGCCTGAAGATCGCGGCGGCCGGCGGCGGCAAGGCTCGCGTCTACGGTGTGGTGCTCGAGACCGACGGCCCCGGCGTGGTCTGGGACTCGACCGCGATGATCGGCGCCTTCACCAAGCGCTTGCTGGCCTGGGATCGCGAGCACATCGCCGCGCAGATCGGCCACCGCGATCCGGCGCTGATCGTGTTCACCTACGGCGGCAACGATCTGCGCCGCATCGTCGCCGGCACGCTCGACGAGGACACCTACGTCGAAGAGGCCGGCGCCGTGCTCGAGCTGCTGCGCGCCGGCAAGCCCGAGGCATCGTGCTTGGTCACCAGCGTGATCGACCACGGCCGCTCCGGCACCTACGACGTCGAGCCCGAGCATGTCGCGACGATGGTCGCCGCGCAGCGGCGGCTCGCGAGCGAGCAAGGCTGTGCCTTCTTCGACACCTGGGCGGCGATGGGCGGGCCAAACTCCATCCGCGAGTGGCTCAGCGCGAGCCCGCGCCTCGCCGAGCCGGACCTCAAGCACCTCAACCACCGCGGCCGCGAGCTCATGGGTCAATGGTTGTATGAGGCTCTGTTGGCCGGCTACGTCGCGTATCGGCAGCGCGGAATCGATACGCGTGGGGCCGCGCCCGCGGCGGAACACTGACCATTCCGTCGCCGTCGCACCGCTCTGGGAAAACCTGTACAGTCTGCGCCGTGAAGCGTCCCGGCAAGGTTCGTCTGTTCGTCGGCGTGTTGGCGATCCTCGGCGTGTTGTTCGGCGTCGACGCGCGAGGCTCCGAGCCCGACGGTCCCGAGCAGTACGATGAAGTGATCAAGGTCGACGGCATCCTGGTCGCCGACGGCCGGGCCATGCAGCTGTTCACCGGCAGCCCCAACGGCGCGCGCCACTACGCGAAGGTGGTCAACGAGTACGCCGACAGACTGCGCGGCAAGGTCAAGATCTACTCGATGATCGTGCCGACCGCTCAGACCTTCTATTTGCCCGAGAGCTATGTCGGCAAGGTCCGCGAGGAGCCGCCCAACATCGCGGCCACCTACAAGATGCTCGACGGCTCGGTCGAGACCGTCGACGCGGTCGGGGCGTTGCAGGGGCACGAGAGCGAGAACCTCTATTTTCGCACCGACCACCACTGGACCGGGCTCGCGGCCTATTACGCATATACGTCATTTGCCAAGACCGCCGGATTCAAGCCAATCAAGCTCGATCCCGCCAACAAGCGCACAATCTCGCCCTATCGCGGATCGCTGTATCGCTACGCCAAGGCCACCAAGGAGCACAAGGCCGACGTCATCGATTACTGGCTGCCGACCGTCAGCGTCAGCGTCGAGCGACTGTCGAGCGACGGCAACAAGTCGACGCCCGGCTCGCTGCTGAAGGAGAGCAGCAAGGGCTATGGCGTGTTCCTCGGCGGCGACTACCCGCTGATGGTCGCGCACAGCTCGAGCAACTCGGGCCGCCGCGCGCTGCTGATCAAGAACTCGTATGGCAACCCGTTCGCTGTGTACCTGGTCGAGCACTTCGAGACCCTGGTGATCGTCGACTACCGCAAGTTCGAAGGCAGCGTGCTCGACCTCGTCGACCAGCACGGGATCACCGACCTGATCCTGGTCAACGGCGCGATCACGGCCAACGCCAAGGGCCACGTCGGCCAGCTCGAGGATCTGCTCGACGGCAGCAGCGGAAGCCACAGCAGCAGCGAGGCTAGCGAGGACGCACAGGAGCCGACGGAACACGGCAGCGACTGAGCGGCGTTAGCAGCCCTGGACACTCGCCGCCTCTATGGTCTTCGCGAGCCTCACCTTCTTATACGTCTTCCTGCCGCTCAGCTTGCTGGGCTACTTCGCGCTGCGCCGCGACGAGCACCGCAACCTGCTGTTGATCGCCTGCTCGCTCGCGTTCTACGCGTGGGGTGAGCCGATCTGGATCTCGCTGCTGCTGTTCTCGAGCGCGATCGACTACGTCCACGGGCGCATCATCGAGGCCAACCGTGGCACCCACTGGCCCAAGCTCGCGCTGATCTCCTCGCTGGTGCTCAACCTCGGGCTGCTCGCGGTCTTCAAGTACAGCGGCTTCGCGTGCCAGGCGATCAACGATCTGTTCTCGACCTCGCTGCAGGCCCCGGCCGCGCTCTCACTGCCGATCGGCATCTCCTTCTATACGTTTCAGACCATCTCCTACACGGTCGACGTGTATCGGGGCGAGGTCGAGGCGCAGCGCTCGTTCCTCAAGTTCCTGCTGTTCGTCAGCCTGTTTCACCAGCTGGTGGCCGGACCGATCGTCCGCTACGCCCACATCGCCCACGAGATCGATCACCGCCGTCACACACTCGCCGATGCGTCCGAGGGCGTGACCCGCTTCTGCGCCGGGCTGTTCAAGAAGGTCTGCATCGCCAACGTCGCTGGGGCCCTGGTCGTGCAGACCATGGCCAAGGACGTCAGCGAGATCTCGGTCGCCGAAGGGTGGTTCGGCCTGATCATGTTCTCGCTGCAGATCTACTTCGACTTCTCCGGCTACTCCGACATGGCGATCGGGCTCGGCCGGATCTGCGGCTTCCACTACCACGAGAACTTCAATCACCCCTACGTCGCGCGCTCGGCCGCGGACTTCTGGCGGCGCTGGCACATCTCGCTGGGCTCGTTCTTCCGCGACTACCTCTACATCCCGCTCGGCGGCAACCGGCATCGGGTCTACCGCAACCTGCTGATCGTCTGGGCGCTGACCGGGCTGTGGCACGGCGCGAGCTGGAACTTCATGTTCTGGGGGCTCTACTTCGGCGTGCTGATCGCGATCGAGCGGCTGTTCTTGCAGCGGGTGCTCGACGCGTTGCCGCGCGTGGTCGGGCACCTCTATCTGCTGTTCGCGGTCGTGATCGGCTGGGCGATGTTTTACTTCGAGGACCTCGGCCGGCTCGGCGAATTCCTGCAGCTGCTGTTCGGCGCGACGGCACAGCCGGGCTATGACCCTGCGCTGCGGACGATGGTGCAGGCCAACGCACTGTGGCTGGTCCTGGCGTTTGCGCTGTGCGTGCCGATCGTCCCGCGCGTGCGAGCGCTGCTCGAGGCGCAGGCCAGCCGCTCGCGCCACGGCGCCGCTGCGTTCGGTGCCAGCATGGCGATGGTCAACGTCGTGCTGTTGCTGGTCGCGACCGCGATGCTGGTCGGCGGCACCTACAATCCATTCCTGTACTTCAGGTTTTAGCATGTCGAGCGACATCACAATCTCGCAGATCGTCAATGTCGCGCTGTTCGGCGCGACGTTGCTCGGGCTCGGATCGTTGCTCGGCGTTCAGCTCGCGCGCAGCTCCGAGCAACCCGAGGTCTCCGACGAGGAGAACCGCACGCTCGCGCCGCTGCCCACGGTGAGCGGCGCGGCGATCCTCGACGGTACATTCATGACCGGGGTCGACGAGTGGATCGCCGATCACTTCGCGGGCCGCCAGCAGTTCATGGACCTGCACTTCTGGCTGGAGGCCCACCGTGGCTTTCACTCGGAGGACGAGGTCGCGTTTTATGCGGTCGAGATCGACACCGACGCCGAGCTCGAGCCGCTCGAGGACGACGGGGTGATGGCCGAGCTGGAGCTCGAGCCGCTGAGCGACGAGGCGCTCGCGCTGCTCGACGAACCCGACGAGCCCGAGCAAACCGACGAGCCTGCGGAGCCGAGCTCGATCGTCAAGACCGGGGGCATCCTGGTCGCGGACGGCCGCGCGATGCAGCTGTTCGTCGGCGGGCCGAAGGGCTCGCGCAGCTACGCCAAGGTCCTCAACCAGTACGCCGACGCGCTGCGCGGCAAGGCGACCGTCTACTCGCTGATCGTGCCGACCGCACAGACCTTCTATCTGCCCAAGTCGTACGAGGGCCGCGTCCGCCACGAGCCGCCGAACATCCGCGCGACCTCGGCGATGCTGGATCCCTCGGTGGTTCGGGTCGACGTGGTCGACGCGCTGCTCGGCCACGAAGGCGAGTACATCTACTTTCGCACCGACCACCACTGGACGGCGCGCGGGGCCTATTACGCCTATACGGCATTTTGTCAGGCGGCCGGTTTTCAGCCGATCCCGCTCGAGTCGATGGAGAGCGGGACCATCTCGCCGTTTCGCGGGTCGCTGTATCGCTACACCCGCGATCAGAAGCTGCATCGCCAGCCCGACCATGTCGAGTACTGGGTGCCGCCGGTCGAGATCACGGTCGCGCGCGGCAGCAAGGGCACGCCCAAGCCCGATGCGATCATTCGGCGCGAGAGCAAGGGCTATGGCGCGTTCCTGGGCGGCGATCATGCGCTGCTGATCGCCCGCACGCAGAACAACAGCGGCCGCCGCGGGCTGGTCATCAAGAACTCCTACGGCAACCCGTTCGCGGTGTTCCTGGCCGCGCACTACGACACGCTGCTGATCGTCGACTATCGCAAGTTCGACGGCAGCGTGCTCGAGCTGGTCGACGAGTATCAGATCACCGATCTGATCATTCTCAATGGCGCGATCACCAGCAACGCCAAGCCGCACATCGCTCGGCTCGCGCGCTTGCTGAAGGGCGGCGACTGATCACCGGCCCGACGTCTTCACGGCTGGAAATGCGGCTGCGAGCGCGTCGGCGGTGTAGCGGGCGCGGGCGGTGTAGCCCTTGGAGTTGTAGTGGATGCCGTCGTTGGCCCACCACTCCTCCTCGATGTCCTCCGACCAGCGATAGATCCGCGCGTTGGGGTAGCCCGACAGGGTGGTGGCCAGATCGTCGTTCCACAGCTGCATGTTGAACGCGGCCCAGTAGCCCTTTTGCGTGGTCGTGATCGCGTCGACCCAGAGCACCGGATCGTCGCCGATCACCCGCATGATTCGCTCGATCCGCTCGACGCGATCGACCTTGGGGTGCTTGGCGACGTTGGCTGCGTCGTTGGTGCCGAGCGCGACGATCCAGCAGCCCTCGAAGCCGGCTTCGCGCAGGCGCTCGGCCACCATCACGCCGTTCTCATGATCAGCCCGGTGCTCGACCAGCGAGCGACCGCCCATCAGCTCGAGGTACGACTCCTCGACGCCGACGCGCGAGAGCTGAGCGTCGAGGCGCTTGTCGGGATCACCGACGTAGGCCTCTTTCATGCTGCCGGTCGAGGTCGAGTCGCCGATGTGGACGACCGCGCGACACCAGGTGGTTGACGGGGCGCTCTGCCGATCGACGAACAGCGGCGTGTTGATTGGCGGGCTGAGCGGCATGTCGTCGGCGACCCGCGTGCTCGCAGCCGCAGGTGCGGCCGCGGGCGAGGTCGCGGCAAACAAGGAAGGATCGGACTCCGGGCGCTGGGCCACCTCGAGCGACGCAGCCTGCGGAGTCTTGTTCTCGGACGCGACGGTGACCAGCGGTGGCTGGCGCGGGACCGTTTGCGGCGCACCACCACATGCCGTCAGGAGCAAAGCAACGAGCGGGCCCACACGACCGGAGGGGGAGGCCCGCAAAGCTGGGTCTCGGCTCGGGACTGACACGCCAGCATCATAGCCCCACTCGTTCCGGTGTCTCGCATTTGTGGTGAAAACTGGCGAGCAGCCGCGATCGATGGCAGGCACGCTCACACGTTCGGCAGTCTTGGTGTAGTTGCGACAGCCGCGACATGAGCACAAGGCGCGGCCGTACGTGCACAGCCTCGCCCGCGGACCTGTCGTCAGTTTGGCAAGCGTGATCCCAGGGCCCGTGCGCGGCGTACAATCGCGGCGTGCGACGCTCGACCTTGGCCTTTCCGCTCCTGCTGTTGTGTGCCTGCGGTGATGATTCTCGACCCGCGGGCGATGAGGGTCTCAACACCTCGCTCACCACGCTCTCGACCGACGACGAGGAGCCGACCGGTGATGGTGATCCCACTGGCGATGGTGATCCCACCGGTGATGGTGATGGCGATCCGATCAAGTTCGACATGGCCGCGATCCCCGACGGCGGTGACGACACCGGTGACGAGGGCCCGATCATCCCCGAGACCTGCGAGCAGGCGTCGAGCGGCAGCACCACCGTGGGCTGTCTGTTCTATGCGGTCGACCTCGATCAGAACGGACCGCTCGAGAACGATCAATATGCGATCGCGGTGAGCAACGTGCAGCTCGCCACTCCGGCCACGGTCACGGTCGAGCGCAAGATCGGCGGCGTCTGGACGGTCGTGGCCGGGCCCACGATGGTCTCGCCGCTCGGGCTCGCGACCTTTCCGCTGGCCAACAACAACCAGCAGGGCAGCGGCATCAAGTCCGACGGCAGCTGGCGGGTCAGCTCCGACGTGCCGATCATCGCCTATCAGTTCAATCCGCTGATCCAGGGCGCCGCGAGCTCCGACGCCTCGATGCTGTATCCGGTCGCGAGCTGGGATTACGTCAATCAGGTCGTGCACTGGGGCGAGGGCTACGGGCGCGGCTACATCACGATCGTGGCCGCCAACGACAACACCGTCGTCGAGGTCACGCCCGTGGTTGCGACCGCGGCCGGAGCCGGCGTGCCTGCGGGCTCGCCCGGCGTGCCGTTCAACATCGTGCTGCAGGAGGGCGAGATCGCCGAGGTCATGGTCGTGACCGAGCACGCGCAGCTGACCGGCACCAAGGTCAACAGCGACGAGGACCACCCGATCGCGGTCTTCTCCGGCCACGAGTGCGCCTGGATCCCGCAGCCGATCGTCGCCTGCGATCACATCGAGGAGCAGCTCTCGGGCGTGCGCCTGTGGGGTCAGAACTTCGCGGCCGGGCGCGTGCCCGTGCGCTACGCCCCCGCGCCCGAGACCTCGCTCTGGCAGATCTACGCGTCGGAGGACAACACGACCGTGACGATCACCGCCGATCCCTCGGTCACCGGGCTGCCGCCGACGCCTGCGGTGCTCAACCAGGGTCAGAAGCTCGAGTTCTTCGCTGGCGGTCCGCCTGCGCATCCGGGCGATCTGTTGATCGAGGCCGACAAGCCGATCGCGGTGACCAACTACATGACCGGGTTCGGCAACCTGCCCGCGACCAACGACGGCGATCCGGCGATGGTCCAGCTCGCGCCGTTCGAGCAGTTCCTGCCGCGTTACGTGGTGCTGGTGCCGAACCAGTGGATCTACGACGTGCTGGTCGTGACCAAGCCGACCGGGTCCGACGTCTCGGTCGACGGCGTGGTGATCCCCGACGATCAGTTCCTCGAGTTCGGCAACGGCGACTGGGCGGCTGCGCGCTATTCGGTCGACGACGGCGTGCACCAGCTCGAGGGCACCGAGCCGTTCTCGGTGGTCGTGGTCGGCTACGACGGGGCGGACAGCTACGCGTATCTCGGGGGCTCGAGCACCGGGAAGATCAACCCCACGCCGCAGGGCTGATCTCTTATAGTCGTCGCGTGCACCTGAGCGTGTGGCTCGCGACGTGGCTGCTGTGCGCGCGCGCGTATCTCGAGGTCGAGTCCGAGGACTCGCTGACGGCCGCGCGCACGCACCTCGAGGGCCGCGAGTTCTGGATCTTGCGCGATCCCACGCGACCGACCGTGCCGTGGCGTGTGGCTCGCGAGCGCAACGCGGTCCGCTATCGCCTGCTGATCGAGGTCGGGCTCGAGGATCTGATGCCGGTCTTCGTCGCGACCGTGGGCGCGGTGCTCGAGCACGAGCGTGGTTGGCAGACCGCCGGTCGCGAGTTCGTGCGGGTCGACGAGCGCGAGCACTTCTCAATCGTGCTGGCCAAGCCCAGCACGGTCGATCGCCTGTGCAAGCCGCTGCGGACCGGCGGTGTGTACTCGTGCGGTCGCAACGGCCGGGCCACGCTCAACGAGATGCGCTGGCGCAGCGGCAGCGAGACCTGGGGCGAGGAGCTCGACGGCTATCGCGTGTACATGATCAATCACGAGGTCGGACACCTGCTCGGCATGCCGCACCGCGACTGCCACGAGCAGGGGCAGCCGGCCGCCGTCATGGTTCAGCAGACGATCACGCTCGACGGCTGCACGGCCGAGGGCTGGCCCGCCGGGTTCGAGCTCGACTTCCTGCGCAAGCACTGGGCGCGTTGACTACATGCCAGCCGCGGACTTGCGGCAGCTGAGCACGGCGGCTGCGAGGCGGTCCTCGAACTCTTCGCGATCGTCACACGCCTCGACCAGCTCGCCGCCGGTCACCGCGTTGATGATCACCGCCGCGCTCTGCACGACGCGGCTGCGAAACAGGATCAGCAAGCCATCGATCGCGCGGTCGTTGGCCTTGATCCACTCGGTCCACAGATAGCGAAAGCGGGCGTCGTAGCTGGTCATGCCCTCGGCGTCGATGCCCAGGTAGAGGCGCCCGCGGTGGCGCACCAGCTCGTCCATCGACGGCTGCATGGCCTGGGCGAACTCGCTGTAGGCGTGGCCCTCGACGTCGATGCGAATCACCGTGTTGCTGATCTGCGAGAGCCGACCACGACCGGCAGCACCAGCGACCCACAGGCCGTCTTCGGTCCTCTCGATCTCGATGTCGCGTGCCTCGAACGCCATGGAGCTCCAGCGATCTCGCCATCGGACTACCACGGTCCGTCAACGTCGAGCGTGAGACCGTCGGCGCGCGACATCGATCTCCATGGCCTTCGGATCATGCGGCGAAAATCGGCAGATGGGACGCCACAAAACCGCGGAGTTGAAACGACGCGATGTTCGCTCGTGATCGCCGCAATTCGACGGCACGCGTCAACGTGCGGGCGCGCAGCACCCGGCGACTCCGATCGCGTAGCCTGGCCCGAGGATGAGCAAGCCTGCCGACACCGACAAGCCCCTCCTCGAGGCGATCGCCAAGCGCTGGAGCCCGCGCGCCTTCGCCGAGCGCGAGCCGACCGACGCCGAGCTCGAGCTGGTGTTCGAGGCTGCCCGCTGGGCCGCGTCGTGCTTCAACGATCAGCCGTGGCGCTACATCCTCGTGCGTCGGACCGAGCCCGAGTTCGCCGACGCGCTCGCGGGCTTGGTCGAGAGCAACCAGGCGTGGGCTCGCGAGGCGCCGGTGTTGGGCTTCAGCCTCGCGCAGCCGAGCTTCACACAGACCGGCAAGCCCAACATGCACGCGTGGCACGACGTCGGCGCTGCGTCGGCGCTGCTGTCGATCCAGGCCGCGTCGATCGGGCTGCTGGTGCATCAGATGGCGGGCATCCAGCGGGACGTCGTGCGCGAGCGCTTCGCGGTGCCCGATCAATTCGAGGTGGTGGCCGGGCTCGCGATGGGCTGGCCTGGCGATCCGCAGCAGCTGGCCGAGCCCTACCGCGAGCGCGAGCTGGCGCCGCGCAGCCGCAGGGCGCTCTCGGAGACGCTGATCCGCGGGCGCTTTGGCGAGTCGGAGTAGGACGTTAGAGTCCGCCGACATGTCTCGCCCCACGATCCCCGCGCTCGCGCTGCTGGCCGTGCTCACGCTGCCCGGCTGCGGCAAGAAGGACGAAGAGAAGCCGCCGTCGGGCGAGCGCACCAAGGAGCCGGTCCCCGAGGTGCCCAAGGACGCGCCGAAGGGGCCATTCGCGGGCTTCGACTTCGAGGCGGCGGCGAGCAAGTGGCAGGGCGCTTGGACGATCGAAGGCAAGGCGTGGAAGGTCGAGGGCGAGCAGCTGATCGTGTTCGATGGCCAGACCGAGAAGACCTACGAATTTGCGATCTACTCGCCCTGCCAGATCGCGTACACGGATGCGGAGGCGGGCATGACCACGTACACGACCTTCACGTTCGACGGCGACAAGCTGTATGCGGGGTTGGGGTCGGCGGGCACCGTCGTCGGTGATGCGATCATCGGCTGCATGAGCGGCAAGACGTATGTGTTGCGCGGCTCGGAGTGCCTCGAGTGGTCGGAGATGTTCGACGACTGGAAGAGCGAGAAGGCCGACTGCAAGGTCGAGGGCGAAGGTGCGGCGCGCAAGCTGGTGACGCCGAGCGGCGAGCTGCCGTTCGTGAGCGAGGCCGCCCTGGCCAACCAGCAGATGCAGGGCAACGTCGCGGCCAAGCACGGTGACTTCGCGGCAGCCAAGGCGGCGCTCGGAAGTGGCGCTCCCTGAGATGAACGCTCGCGCGGTCCCGATCGCGGCGTATCAGGAGCGGCTCGCGGCCCGCGAGGCGACGCTGGCGGAGCTCGATCGCCGCGACGCTCGACTCTCACGCGCGCGGCTGGGCATGTTCGTGCTGCTCGGCGCGCTGGTGATCGCCTGCTGGCAGCTGGCGCTGCCGTGGTCGTTGCTGTGGATCCCGATTGTCGGCTTCTTGCTGCTGGTGGTGATCCACGAGCGCACGCTGACGAAGCGCGATCGGGCTCGGCGCGCGGCCAACCATTATCGCGAGGGTCTGGAGCGCTGCGCCGATCGCTGGGCGGGCAAGGGCGTGCAGGCGACCGACTACGTGGGCGCCGATCATCCCTATGCGGCCGACCTCGATCTGTTTGGTGAAGGCTCGCTGTTCGAGCTGCTCTGCCGCGCCCGCACGCGAGCGGGCGAGCAGCGGCTCGCAGACTGGCTGACGATCCACGCGACGCGGCGGGTCGACGTTCAGGTGATCCGCGAGCGACAGCGCAGCGTGGCGGCGCTGACCGACGAGCTCGATCTGCGGGAGGCGCTGGCGGTGCTCGGGGTCGCGGCGCGAGTCGAGGTGCGACCGGAGGTGCTGATCGATTGGGGCCGCGCGCCGCCGCTGTTCTCGGCCGCGCAGCGACGATGGTTGCCGAGCGCCGCGATCGGGCTGCCGATCCTCGCGACGCTCGGTGTGGCGGCGTGGGCTCTGGGCCATGGACCCTGGCTGCTGGCCGCGATCGCGTTGATCGAGGGCGCGCTCCACAAAGCGTTGGGTGACACGCTCGGGCGCGTGGCCGGGCCGGCCGATCGACGCGGGCATGAGCTCGGTGTGCTGGCCGAGATCTTCGCGCACATCGAGTCGGCGAAGTTCGAGGATCCCAAGCTCGTCGCGCTGCAGCGTGCCTTCGTCGAGGAGCAGCACATGCCGGCCAGCGCTGCGATCGCCCGGCTGCGCACGCTCGCGGGCTGGTACGAAGCGCAACGCAACGCGCTGTTCGTCCCGATCGCGCTGGCGCTGATGTGGGGTCCGAACTTCGCCCTGGCGATCGAGCGATGGCGACGCGAGCACGGCCCACGCATCGCCGCGTGGCTCGAGGCCCTGGCCGAGCTGGAGGCGCTGGCGTCGTTGGCCTCGCACAAATTCGAGAACCCCGACGATCCCTTCGCGGAGCTGCAGGCGATCGATGCCGAGCACCCGGCGATGATCGACGGCGTCGAGCTCGGCCACCCGTTGCTGCCGCGCGCGACCTGTGTCCGCAACTCGTTGAGCTTGGTCCCGCCCGTCCGCGCACATGTGATCAGCGGCTCGAACATGTCGGGCAAGAGCACCTTCCTGCGCACGGTCGGCTGCAACGTGGTCCTGGCGCTGGCCGGCGCGCCCGTGCGGGCCAGCTCGCTGCGGCTCACGCCCGTGCGGATCGGCGCGACGCTGCGCGTGCAGGACTCGCTGCGCGAGGGAGCGTCGCGCTTTTGGGCCGAGCTGACGCGGCTGCGCACGATCAGCGAGCTGGCCGACGCCGAGCCGACCTTGTTCTTGCTCGACGAAATTTTCCACGGCACCAACTCGCATGATCGTCGGATCGGCGCCGAGGCGCTGCTGCGCTCGCTGCTCGAGCGCCAGGCGATCGGGCTGATCACCACCCACGATCTCGCGCTCGCCAAGGCCGCAGAGGCGCTGGCCCCGGCGGCGACCAACGTGCACTTCGAGGACGAGCTGCGCGACGGGCAGCTGGTGTTCGACTACCGGATGCGCCCAGGCGTCGTCCAAAAGTCCAACGCGCTCGAGCTGATGCGCTCGGTCGGACTCCAAGTATAAGTGCGGCGGTGAGCGACTATCCGGCCAAGCTCTATGCGGCGGTCCACGACGGCAACCCCGGCGACGTCGCCTTCTATCGTCGTCGCTGCGCGGGCGCCCGCTCGGTGCTCGAGCTCGGCTGCGGCGACGCGCGAGTGCTCGCGGCCGTGGCCGCACCCGGACGTGCGCTGGTCGGCGTCGACATCGATCCCGAGCTGCTCGAGCTGGCGCGCGCGCGCCTGCAGGCCACCGCTGGAGCCGAGTTCGAGCTGCACTGCGCCGACATGCGCGAGCTGGCGCTCGAGCAGCGCTTCGATCGCGTGATCATCCCGCATGGCGGGCTCTACTGTCTGCTCGACGAGGCCTCGCTCGACGCCACGCTCGCTCGCGTCGCGACCCTGCTCGAGCCCGACGGGCTGCTGATCCTCGACAGCTGGGCGGCCGATGGCTTCGCGGTCGAGGCCGATCCCGACGATCAGGATCCGGGCTGGTTGGAGATCGTGAAGGCGGTCGAGATCGACGGTGAGCGCTGGGAGGTGCTCGAGCGCAGCAGCTGGGACAAACCCGCGCAGCGGATCGACGCGACCTACCTGCACGTCCGGGTCGGCGACGAGCAGGCGGTCGAGGGCCTGCTCCGGCAGCGCTACGTGCTGGCCGAGCAGCTGCGAGACCGGCTCGCGCGTGCGGGTCTCGAGCTGGTCGAGCTGCACGGCGACTTCGCGGGCACCGAATATGATCTCGAGTCGGAGCTGATGGTCGCGACGTGTCGCCTGTCGCGGGCGCGCGAGTCAGACTGACACATTCTCGCGATTCGGTTCGCTGCTTGTAAAAAGCGCAACCACGCGATTGCGCCTGCACAGATTTGGACCAGGATGATCTCCATGGATGGGATCACGCGCGCGGCTTGGTTGAGCATCACGTTCGTCGCCTTCGCGACGATGTCGGCCTGCAACAACGATGGGGGGGGCGTCGTCGAAGCCAGCTACGACGAAGGTGAGGGGCTCGGCGACGGCGAGTGCTCGGGCGCCTGCGGTACGCCGGGCTGCGGCAGCTGCCCGCAAGCGGCGATGGTCGACGCGGGCGGGTACATGATCGACGCGACCGAGGTCAGCAACGAGCAGTATGCGGCGCTGCTCGAGGTCGAGCTCGACGCGGCCGTGCTGCCGGACGGGTGCGAGTGGAAGAGTGACTTCGAGCCCGACGGCTGGTCGAGCTCGCTCGATCCGCAGCTGCCGGTCGTCGGCGTGGATTGGTGCGATGCAGCGGTGTTTTGCGCCTGGGCGGGCAAGCAGCTGTGCGGAGCGGTCGGTGGTGGATCGACCGACATCGAGATCCAAGCCGACCCCGAGCATGACGCGTGGTACCGGGCGTGTTCGAACGCGGGTGCCAGCGCATTCCCGTACGGCACCGCCTACGATCCCGAGCGCTGCAATGGTGGGGACGCTGATCGTGACGAGCTCGCGGTCGTTGGATCAGTGGTCGAATGCGAGGGTGGAGTCGCGGGATTGTTCGACATGAGCGGCAACGTCTGGGAGTGGAGCGATTCTTGCGAGGACGAAGCCGGCGATGGGACGACTCGGTGCCGACGTCGGGGCGGCTCTCACCACAGTGACGCCGACAACCTCCGCTGTGAGGTCAACAGCAGGCGTCCTCGCGGCGAGCGCGATAATGCGGTGGGCTTCCGCTGCTGCTCGGGCTGAGCCTTTCCGTAGACCTCCCACCTTCTCTGACAGACGTGACCCCCACAATTTCGCTTGTTGCGAATGGGGGCAGATGTTTGTCGCGACCGAACACAGATGGAAATCGTCATGCAATTCATTCCTCGGACAACGTTGCTCATCCTGTTCACCACTGGCTTTGTAATGGCGGGTTGCCAAGAGGACGCGGTCTCGCCGGGGGCCGACGACGACGTCGGTGATGGCGACGGCGACACGACCGGCGACGGCGACGGCGAGCCGACCGGCGATGGTGACGGCGAACCGACCGGCGACGGCGACGGCGAGTCCGGCGACGGTGACGGCGAAGACGAGAACGACGACAGCAACCCGACCGGAGACGGGCTGTGCGAGAACAGCTGCGGCGCGGTCGACTGCGGCGAGTGTCCGAACGGGTCGACCGTGATGGTCGGCAACTACATCATCGACGGCACCGAGGTCACGGCCGCGGCCTATGGGGACTTCCTCGCGATCGAATTCGATCCCGAGTACTTCGCCCAGTTGTTGCCGCAGGGCTGTGAATTCAAGTCCGACTTCACGCCCGACCAATTTCCGGCGGAGCCCTCGGACTTCATCCCGGTGGTCGGCATCGACTGGTGTGACGCGATGGCCTACTGCACGTGGGCCGGCAAGCACCTGTGCGGCGCGATCGGAGGCGGCGAGGCCCCGCTCAACGAAGTGCAGAATCCGGCCACCAACGAGTGGTACCGAGCCTGCACCGGCGGCGGAATCTCCAATTACCCGTACGGGCTCATGTATGATCCGACCGCCTGCAACACCTCGGACGCAGGCTGGAATCAGCTGACCGACGTCGGCGGCCTGCCCAATTGCGAGGGTGGCTTCGACGGCCTGTTCGACATGAGCGGCAACGTCTGGGAGTGGACGAATTCGTGCAACGACCAGAACGAGTGCCAGCGTCGCGGTGGCTCGCTGTTCAGCAATGGACCGAACTCGCGCTGCGGAATCGACAGCCTGCGGACCCGCGACTACCGGGCCGACAGCCAAGGATTCCGCTGCTGCGACAGCATCTGACCGGCGCACGTCGCCGAGGGGGGAGACACGATCATGCAGCGTTCACAGTCCCAAATTCATGTTGCTTCGTTCGTGATGCTTTCGGTGTGCGCGGCGGCGTGCACCGACGAGACCAGCCTCGGCGACGACGCGATCGCGGCCACCGGCACCGACGAGGAATCCGGTGATGGCGATGGCGATGGCGATGGCGATAGGACCGAGACCGAGACCGAGACCGGGGATGGCGACGGCGACGGGGATGGCGATGGCGATGGCGACGAGTCGCCCGGGGATGGCGACGGTGATGGAGATGGGGACGGTGATGGCGATGGCGATGGCGACGGCGACGGCGATCCGCTGCGCGAGATCCCACCCGAGCAGTGGGAGGACGTGCCCAACCCCGACGGGGTCCCGAGCCCGCTGCCGGAGGTCTATGACGACATCGGCGAGGCCGATCCCAACGCGGGGTTTCGCTCGCTGATCGGCCTGCGGCTGCGCGACCGCGAGGGGCTGGTCGACTTCGTCACCGAGGTCTCGGATCCGACCAGCGACATCCATGGCCAGTGGCTGAGCGTCGACGAATTGCTCGACGCTCACGCCCCGCTCGAGGCCGACTTCACGCTGCTGCAGGCGTGGCTCGAATTCGAGGGCTTCTCCGTCGACTTCCTGGCCAGCAATCGCATGCTGATCCAGTTCGGCGGCACGGCCGGGCAATTCAACGAGGTGTTCAATACCACCTTGCACGTGTGCATGCGCAAGAACCCACAGCAGGGCAATCCGCCGATCCCGGTCTATTGCGCGATCGAGCCGATGACGCTGCCGCTGTTCGTGACCGAGCGCAGCCCCGGCATCATCACCGCCGATCTTCCGGCGGAAGTTGGGCAGCTGCCGGCCGAGGTCGGCGAGGTCGTGTCGGCGCAGCCGGAGGGCGCGACCTGGGGCTCGCGCCTGACCCCGGATCGCGTCGCGCGGGCCTACAACCTGGATGCCCTCTACGCGATGGGCTACGACGGCAGCGGCCAGCGGATTGGCGTGATCGTCGGAGCCACGATCCACTACAAGTGGGCGCAGAGCTTCTGGCAGACCTGGGACATCGTGCGCGAGAACCCGGTGATCGAGTATCAGGTCGAGCCTCCGGCGACCCGCTACATCGAGGCGCAGCTCGACACCACCTGGACCGGAGCGATGGCGCCCGGGGCCGCGCTCAAGCTCTACAGCGGCGCCGACTCGCGCAACACCGCGATGGTGTTCACCTTCAACGAGGCGATCACCCAGGCGCAGGGCGACGGCATCTCGGTATTGACCGACTCGTTCGCCCACCGCGAGGACTCCGAGCCCAAGCTGGTCCGCGATCAATACAATGACTCGGGGCTGATCGCGGCCGCGCTCGGACTCACGGTCGTGGCCGCGAGCGGTGACTCGGCCCGGCCCGACACGCCGAGCGGGAGCCCGTATGTGACCGCGGTCGGCGGGACCCAGCTGTTTCTCGACGTCAACGGCGACGTGGTCAGCGAGACCGCTTGGTCGGAGTCGGGCTCGGGCGTGACCAAGTCGTTTCCGATGCCGCCCTGGCAGGTCGAGGTCGCGGGCAACATCGCGGAGCAGCGCGTGGTCGTCGACGTGGCCGCGGCGGCCTCCCCTTCCTCGCCCTATTGGGTCTACTACAATGGAGTGTGGGCGCTGTATGGCGGGACCAGCTTCTCGGCGCCGGTCTGGGCCGGGATGCTCGCGGTCATCAATCAATGGCGCGAGGACAATGGCATGGCCCCGGTCGGATTCTTCAATCACCTGCTCTACAGCACACCAGGGGTGCAGGCGACATTCAACGACGTGGTCGTGGGTAGCACCGACATGTTTGCGGCAGGGCCCGGCTGGGACGCTCCGACCGGCTGGGGCACGCCTGACGCGATGGCACTAGCCGCGGCGATCCCATCCCCATGAGCGGGGTCGAGCTACGCTGATCGGCGGTTTGGAACGTCGCTAATCCGGGTCCCCGATGGGCAAAGCGAGGATCGAACCTTACACCGAAGGGCGGGCCACTAACCCGCGCGAGCTCGAGTCGCTCCTGCGAGCGTCGCTGACCGTGTTGGCCGGCTTGCTCGTGGTGCTGCTGCTCGACGTGGTCGGGATTGTCGCGACCCTCGATGACAGCTTGCGACATCACTACATTTCGCTCAGTGAAGAGCTCGGCGTCAGCCGCGAAAGCTCCGAGCTGATCGTGTTGGTCGCCGCCGATCGTGAGACGATCGCGGCGTGGGGTCCGCCCCCGTGGCCGGCGGAGCGGCTCGAGGCGCTGCTCGGTGCGATCGAGGGCGGCGAGCCGGAGCTGATCGTCGAGCTCGGGCACACGCGCTTGTTCGCGGAGAGTGCCGGGCTCGAGGCGATGGTCGCCGCGCGCGGGGCCAAGCTGCTGATCAGCGACGAGGACGGGCGCTCGCCGTGGTCGGGCGTCGGGCTCGAGCGCGGCGATCTGCGGCTCGGCCCCGACAGTCGTGCGGTCGAGCTGGGGGCTCGCAGCGATCGCCTACCGACCGTACCCGAGCGGCTGCCGGTCCACTGGTTGACGCCTGCGTCGCGCCTGCCGGTCGTGCCTGCCCATCACGTCGCGCGCGGCAAGATTCCGGCCCGAACCTTCGCGCGCCGCGTGGTCGTGCTCGGGGTCACCGATCTGCAGGTGGCGATGCCCGTGGTCACGCCGCTCGGGTTGCTCAGCCCGGTCGAGATCGAAGCGCACGCGCTGACCGGCTTGGCCGATGGCGTGGTCTGGGCCGACACGCCGCGGGTGTGGTCGTACCTCGGCTGTGCGTTGCTGGCTTGCGCGCTGCTGTGGTCGTTCGTGCGCCTGCGCGTGGGCGCGGTCGTGCTGCTCGCGACCGGCAGCGTGGCCACGCTGCTGCTCGTCGACTTCGTGCTGTACGAGCGCGGGCTGCTGCGGCTCGGCTCGGGTCACGCGCTGCTGACCGTGGTCGCGCTCGCGGCCAGCCACTGGTCGAGCGAGTCGCTCTCGACCTGGCTGGGCCTTCGTCGCTTGCGAACCCGAGTGCTGGAAGAGACCGCGCGCAGCGGTGCGGCCGAGCGCGAGCGCGAGATCGATGACGTGGGCTTCTGGGATGATCTGGCCGCGATCGGAGCCGAATATGCGCAGGAGCGGATCGGCGCCGCGGCTGCGTCGACGGTGCTCGAGCGCGAGCGCGACGGCTTCGCGCTCACGGTCCGAGCGAGCGCGAAGCTGGACCGCGAGGGTCATGGCAGCATCGCCGCCTATGAGCACCTCGACGTGCGCCGAGCTCCGTTTCGTGGGGCGTGGCTGACCGCGAGGGCCAGCTGGACGACCGAGCTGCTGCCACGAAGCGAGGGTGATCCTCAGCGCACGCTGATCGTGCCGCTGATCGACGAGGGCGAGCTGTTCGGGCTGTGGCTGCTGCACCCGTCGCCGCTCGCCGAGCTCGAGCGCGAGGACGTGGTGACCTTCGAGCGGCTCGGTCGCCAGATGGCCGGCGCGCTGATGCGTCGGCGTGAGCGACAGAGCCTGCGTGGACAGAGCAGCCGCGCCGGGCTGCGCGAGCACATGCAGACGATCGTCGGCGGGCTTCGACTGCTGCGCGACGAGCATCGCTGGGCGCTCGAGCTGCTCGAGCAGCTGCCGGTGCGGGCGATGATCGCCACGGTCTGGGGCGAGCTCGAGTTCGTCGATCCGCGCCTGCGCAGCGAGCTGGCCCGTCGCTACCCGGGCCTGTTCAGCGACGACATGCCCGAGCAGAACCTCCGGACCGTGCTCGCGCGGCTGACCGGCAAGAGCTTCGAGGAGACCCATCGACTGCTGCGCAACGTGGTCGCGAGCGGCGTCGAGATCGAGCTCGACGCGGCCCCGGGCATCGACGATCCGGGCGACGACGTGTGGGTGCTGTCGCGCATCCACAGCAAGCGCGGCGTCGATCTGCCGGGCTTCAAGCCGGGCGTCGACGAACACATCCTGTTGCTGGCGCGCTCGTCGGCGCCGGCCCAAACCATCAAGACTCGAAGCGGCGCATTCCTGCGTGTACTCGGCAGGTCGTGAGGATTACGCGGTGATCGGGAGGGATCCCTGATGAATCACTTCGTAATCGAGCTGCTCCCCGCTCGCGGCCTCGACCAGTCGATGCTGCTGCCGGTGCTGATCGGCCTGCTGGTGGTGCTGTTCTTCACCGAGACCTTCGGCTGGGTGTTCGCTGGCGCGATCGTGCCCGGGTACCTGGCGTCGGTGCTGATCATTCAGCCGGTGACCGGGGCGATCGTGATCTTCGAGTCGTTGCTGACGCTCGCAATCGCGGCCGGGCTGGCCAAGGGCTTGAGCGAGACCGACGCGTGGACGCGCTTCTTCGGGCGCGAGCGGTTCTTCTTGATCTTGGCGGTCAGCTTGATCGTGCGCGTGCATGATCACGCCTGGTTCGCACCGTGGGCGATCGCCACGCTCGACGCGAAGCTCGGCACCACGCTCGAGACCCAGCAGGAATTCTACAGCGTCGGCCTGGTCCTGGTCCCGCTGACGGCGAACATGCTGTGGAAGCCGGCCATTCACCGGGGCTTGCTGCAGCTCGGGGTCCAGGTCGCGATCACGTATTTGATCGTGCTTTATGTATTGCTGCCGTACACCAATTTGACGCTGAGCAGCGTCGAGCTGACCTACGAGAATGCGGCGATCAATTTCGTCGGTCACGCCAAGGCGCACATCATCCTGCTGACCGCGGCGTTGTTGGCCGCGCAGTTCAACCTGACCTACGGGTGGGACTTCAACGGCATCCTGGTGCCGGCCTTGCTCGCGATGCTGTGGCTGACGCCGCTCAAGCTGATCGCCACGCTCGGCGAGGCGATCGCGGTCGTGTATCTGGTGCGCGGGTTCTTGCGGCTGCCGCTGATCCGCCACATGGACTTCGCCGGGCCCCGCAAGATCGCGCTGGTGTTCACGCTCGCGTTCGTGTGGAAGGTGGCGCTGGGCTTTGCGATCGCGCCGCTGTTCCCCGAGCTCAAGATCAGCGACGCGTACGGGTTCGGCTACCTGCTGTCGAGCTTGCTCGCGGTCAAGATGCTCGGGCTCAAGAGCGTGCGGGCGGTGCTGCTGCCGAGCCTGACGGCCTCGGCGGGCGGGTTCATGATCGGCAGTGTCGCCGGGTTCGTGCTCGATCTGGCGGCGCCGCAGCTACCTCCGACCGACCCGCTCGTGCGCCCGGCCAGCGCCCGACTGGCCAGCTCGCCGATCGGCGTGATGACGCTCGCGCGCATGCACATCGAGGTGCAGGGCGAGCCGCCGCAGCCACCGACGCAGGCCGAGCTGCATCAGCTGCAGCTGTTCTGGACCGAGGTCGCGCGGCTCGAGTGGACGACGGCGAGCGAGCGCGCGGACGGGCTGTCGAGCGTGTTCGCCAGGATCACGCGGACCTCACCGCTGGCGCCGCTGCGGCGGCGCGCGGCCGGGCTCGGCTTGCAGGTGGTCGAGCTCGGCGAGCATCCGCGCGCGGACGGCCGCAAGCGCCACGCGTGGATTGGCGTGGTCGAGCAGGACGGGCCGGGGCGCCGCGGGTTCACGACCGGGCTGGTGATCCCCGAGGCGCGCGGTCCGGTGCTGGTGGTGCCGATGCCCGACAGCGAGGCGCCGGCGGCCGAGGCCGCTGCGATCGCGTGTCGACGCATGGACTGTCGCGCGGTGTTGGTGGCGGGCAAGGAACTGCCCGAGCCCGGGACCGGCATCAACCCGCGACCGCTCGAGCTGGCGATGGCGGCGTTCGAGGGCGCGCCGGTCGTGGTGCTGCGCGCCGACGCGGCCGACGATCGCCGTGGTGTGGTCGCGCGGCTGTTGCCCAAGCAGCGACCGGTCGCGCGCGAGCGAGCGCCGACGCGGATCCACCCGCTGCGCGGCTACTTCGATCTCGCCGAGCTGTGGCCGGACTACGAGCTCGACTGGCGACCACACGCGGCGCTTGTTCGACCGCCGCCGGGCGACGAGGACTTCGTGCTGGTCTCGACCACGCGATCGCAGCTGGAGGCGATGGTGCTGGAGGGGGCGCACGAGCTGCTGCCGGCGCTCGATCAGCCTGCGTCGGCGGGCCACGACGAGGCCGAGCTGCTGGCGATGCTGGGTCGCATGCACGACGATCGCGAGCCGCCGGGGCTCGCGGGCGCGGGCTATGTGCCGCCGTCGAACGCGGAGCTGTCGCTGCTCGAGCAGGAGGTCGTCGAGCCGCTGGTCGACTGGGCGCTGCGATCTCAGCCTGGGCTCGCGCCGCCCGAGTCGATCGAGGTGTGGGCGGCCACGCTCGACTATGAGCTGGTCGAGCTCGGCGACTGTCGGAGCGTGCGCGAGTCGTGTCTGGTGATGCTGCGCGAGCGCACGCGCCTGAGCACCGCGGGCTGGGGGACGCTGGTCGTGCGGCGCGGGTCGAACACGCTGGCGGCGACGATCGAGGTGCCGCGTCCGCATCGCGAGTTCGAGACCTGGCGCATCGGCGCGGAGCTGTGGCAGCTGAGCCGCAGCTCGGCCTTGCTGATCGCCGGCGCCGACGGGCTGCCGCGCGATCCGGCGGCCGACGTGATCAACGAGGTCAGCCTCGACGATCCGCGCTTGTCGGCGCCCAACCCCGATCCGGTGCGGCCCGGCAACCTCGGCACGCCCTTTCAGGCGTTCCACCAGGCGATCGATCGCAGCTCGATCCGCGGCCGCGCGGACGAGGTCGTGCAGATCCGCGGGCTCGCTTCGTTTCGGCTGATCGATCGCGATCTGGTGCTCGGGCTCGGTCTGCCGGCCAGCTCGATCGCGCCCGACGACGACGAGCAGACGTGCTGGGAGCTGCTCGACGGGCGGCTCGCTGCGCTCGCGCGACTGTTTGGCAGCTGTCGGATCGCCGACGGCTCCGAGGATCTCTACTTGCTGTCGGGCGCCGGGATCCCGCAGCTCGAGTACAGCCGCGAGCTGCGAAACCGCGAGGTGCGAGCGCTGTGGCTCAGCGCCGGCGTGCGCGAGCGCTTTCGGGCCGACGACGCGCTGCCGGAGCTGCGGGGGCTCGCGCAGGTCGGGATGGCTGCGCAGCCGCGGCGCGAGCTGGAGAGCTTGTTGTTGCCGCTGCCTGGCGCCGAGCGTGGACGCAGGCTCGAGCGTGAGGGCTTCGAGCGGGCGATCACGCTGGCGGTCGAGTTCGCGGAGACCGGCAACCTGCACCTGCTGCGCGAGCTTCGAGGGCTGATCGACGAGAGCGCGGACCTGCGCGCCGAGGCGGGCATCGGGCAGGACTGGGGGCGACCGTTCTTGCTGATCGAGTGGGCCGGCAAGACCTCTGGTGCGCGCGCGCTGGTCAGCCTCGATGACGAGCTGCGAGGTCGCGTCGAGCTGTCGGCCGACGCCATCGCCGGCGATGCGATCGCGCAGCTGCAGGTGGCCGCGTTCGGGCGTCCGCAGGTGTTGATCGTCACCGAGCTCGAGCTGACCGAGGTTCGGCCGTGAGCGGGCGTGGTCACGTGCGGCGTCCGGCGACGCGCTCGAGCCCCGAGCTGGCGCAGCGGCTGCGCGCGCCGGCCAGTCATGGCGCCGATCCTCGCCGCGTGGGCTTCGCGACGATGACGATGCTGCTGTGCCTCGCGGCGCTGGTGGCCTTGACGCTGGCGCGGGCTCGGATCGCCAAGCATGTCCGCTCGCCGCTCTCGTACAAGCTCGCCGACGCCGATCGGGTCGCCTACTACGTGGTCGAGCGCGACGCCGGGCCTAGCTTTCGGATCGGGCCGGGCGATCGAACGCTCAAGTTGATCACCCACCTGCTGCTGCCGGCCACCACGCTCTACGACCCCGAGCAGGAGTTCGCGTACGGCCTGGTGGTGATCCTGCGCAGCCTCGACGGCGAGGAGCAGTGGCGGCACGAGCTGAACATCCGCACGAGGCAGAGCAAGAGCGGCGGCGATCGGTTTGGTTGGCGCTACGAGAACGCGTTCATGCTCGGCGACGATCGGCAGCTGAGCGATGATCGGCTGACCCGCGTGCGGCTGCCGGCTGGCCAGCAGGATCGGCTGCTCGAGCTGCGGCTGATCCCGAACACGCCGGCGACCGAGGTCAGCGGGCTCGCGCGCGTCTACGTCCGCCGGCCGCGACCGGCCGACGATCAGGCGCTGCGCGAGCTCTCGCTCGCGCCCGAGGCCGCGCGCGAGCTGGTCGATCACCTGACCTGGCGCGACTGGGATCAGCTGTCGGAGGACGAGCGGAGGGTCAAGCTCAGCCACATCTGGCAGCGGCTCGCGGCCGAGGGCGAGCCGGGTCGCGACTATCACACGCTGAGCATCTACGAGACCGGCTTTCGACTGCCGCGCGGGACCGAGACCGACGAGCGCCGACTCGAGGTCGATCGCTGGCGCTCGCTCGCGATCAACGTGATCGGCCCGGCCGAGCTGGAGCTGCGCGTGCTCGGCAACACCGGCGAGGCGGGTGCGCTCGACATCCATCGGCTCGGGCTCGACGGCGTGCGCGAGTCGTATCCGCGGCACGGCGCGAGCGTGCGGCCGCTGACGATCCCGGACGGCATACACACGCTGTTCATCGAGAGCGAGCGGCGGGTCGAGCTGGCGCTGGAGGTCGAGGACGCGGCGGCCGAGCGGGTGTGGTTGATCGAGGCCGAGCGACCGATCCGCGAGAGCGAGCACGGCAACGAGGTGCTCGAGCCCGATCGTCGCCGGATCGAGATCGTGCGAGTCGGCGCGCTGTGGCCCGAGCCGCCGCGCTGGCGGGTGGCCGGGCCAGCCGACGCGACCAGTCGGGTGTTCCGCTT
Organism: Enhygromyxa sp.; assembly: GCA_035538075.1. GTDB lineage: Bacteria > Myxococcota_A > Polyangia > Nannocystales > Nannocystaceae > Plesiocystis. The sequence goes on along the minus strand of DATLLB010000379.1, from coordinate 15,156 downwards.
CGACGTTCGCACGGCCGCCCACATCGCCTCGTCGTGGTGGAGCGATCGCGGACCGACACCGACGCTCGACGTGTGCTTCTTCGATGACGAGGGCCGCGAGCTGCGATGCGAGAGCTGGACGGGTCAGCCGACGATCGGCTCGCGCTTCGAGGGCTTGCGCGAGGGTCGCGAGCGCACGCGCGAAGGCTCGAGCCCGGAGCGCTGGTACGTGGTCTCGGAGCCGCAGAGCTTCCGCGTGATCGCGCCGGAGGAGGCCGCGAGCATCGAGCTGCGCGACCCGGAGGGCGGTCAGGATCAGCGCCTGATCGTGCGCGCCTACGGCTACTGGCCCGAGCTCGAGACCTTGGTGGCGGAGCCGTTTCGACAATACACGTCCGAGCGCGTGCGCTGGCGATACCCGCCGATCGACGTGCGCATGTGGTTTCCGGTGCGGCCGAGCAACTATGACGCGCTGCAGGATCGCTACGCGATCGCGGATCTCCACGCGCAGGTGCGGCTCGAGCCCGATCTGCGCGGCGGCGGTTCGCGGCAGCGGCTGTGGACCCGCTGGTGGATGGGAGATCCGCCGGCTGCGGACGACGGCTGGGATCCGGGCCCATGGGTGACGCTCGAGCCACGCGGCGTACATCGCCGACGATCGATCCTCGAGCGGCTCGACGCGAGCGCGAGCCAGCGGCTGCGCTGGCGCTGGGACGCGAGCCTGTTCACCCATCTGCGCGCGGGCGTGACGATGCTCGCCAACCTCTCGGCTGCGGGTCCCGGCGCGCCGGAGCTGCACTGGCAGGTGGCTCCGCGCATGCTCGGGCGGCGGGTCACGCTGTGGATCGACGACCAGGCGCACACGCACACGCTGGCGGCCACGCGCGGGCGCTGGCGGCTGCCGGTCCACGACGGCCGTCATCGCCTGATGCTCGAGCTCGACGCGCCGACCGAGCTGTGGTCGATGTGGCTCGACCGACCGATGTGGAGCGTGAGCCCGCCGGTCTCGCGGCGCAGGGTCGTGCATCAGCTGAGCCGCGAGCTGGTGTTCCCGCTCTACAAGCCGGGCACCGAGGCGGTGACCGTGAACGTGGTCGTGTACGTGCCGCGCCAGCGCGAGCGCGCCGAGCTGTCGCTGAGCGTGGACGGTGGCGAGCCCGAGCGGCGCACGGGCATCGTCGGCGATCGCCTGAGCGTGACCGATCGCAGCTACACGATCGACGCGATCGCTGCGTTCGACGATCGCGATCGCTCGATCGACCTGCGGCTGCCGACCCGCGTGGTCGATCTCGAGGCGCGGCGAGGTCCGCCGCTCGACGTGGTCACGCTGCAGGTCACGCTCGGTGAGGACATCGTCGCGGGGCCGCATCAGGTGACGGTCCGGCTGCACGACGGCGGGCTGGTATGGGCGCGAGCGTTTCATCGCGGCGTCGCGGATCGGCGGCGCACGGCCGCGAGCTGGACCGAAATCGACGCGGAGGGGCCATGACCAAGAGCATGCTCTGCGCTGCGCTGGTGCTCGCGCTCGCGGCCTGTGCCGAAGGCTGCGCGCACGAGCGAGCGCGCGTCGATCCGCTGGCCGAGGTCCACGCGACCAACCTCGCGGAGCTGGAGCGCTGGGCCTGGCCGGATCCCGACGACGCCTGGCGTCCGCTCGCCGAGCACCAGCTGATCGCGCTCGAGCAGCTCGTGGGTCTGCTGATCGCCGAAGCCGAGCGCGCGCAGCTGTCGAGGGCGCAGCGGCGGCAGGCGGCCAGCCTCGCGGCGCTTATCGGCATGGAGCTGCGACACGCGACGCTCGCGATCGACGGACGCAGCGTGCGGGTGTGGGTGGTGAGCGAGCCGGCCGACGATCGCCGCGGACGTGGGACCTACGTGATCCGACTGGGCCCGCTCGCGCCGGCGCACGCCGAGCTGCTGCTGCAAGCGCCGCATGATCGCTTCGACAAGCGCACGGGCGCGCTGGCGCTGCGGCTGCTGGTGGAGGGCGACGTCAGCTCGGTGCGCGCGGTGTTCATCAACAGCGCGCATCGCTATCGCCAGCTCGACGGCAGCAAGGAGCCACGCAAGCCGGCCGACGCCAACCCGGCCGATGCTGCGCACAACCCCGAGCACCCGCTCGCACGCACGACCGCGCGGGCGCTCGAGCAGCGCGAGCTGGTGCTCGTTCAACTGCACGGCTTTGCACGCAGCGCGGAGGCGGGGGATCCCGATCTGATCGTCTCGTCGGGCGTGGTGCAGCCGAGTCGGATCAGCGCGGCGATGGTCGAGCGACTGCGGACGGTGCTGCCCGAGCACCCTTGCGGGCACCATGGGATCGACACCGAGCGGCTCGGTGGCCATCACAACGTGCAGGGCCACGCCGCGAGGGCTGCCCTGCGCTGCTTCGTTCACCTCGAGCTGTCGGAGGAGCTGCGCGAGCAACTGATCGAAGATCGCGAGCTGCGACGGCGCTTCGCCAGCGCGCTGCCGAGCGCGGCGGAGGACAGCCGTGATTGTCCGTGATGGCCCTGCGCTGCTTGGGCTGCTGTGCTTGATCGCCGTGCTGTTGCTCGGTGATCGCACGGCCCACGCCGGCCAGCCGATCGAGCCGAGCCCCGAGCAGCTGCGGTTGATCTGGCGGCCCGCGAGCGTGGCTTGGCCCTTGGCGCCGCTCGGTGGTGCTCACGATCACGAGCAGCTGGCGGTGCGGCTCGAGCAACGCGAGGCGATGCTCGCCGGGCGAGCGCCCGCGCCTTCGGTGCGCGGCGTGGTCGAGATCGATCGAGGGCGGGCGGCGGCGGTCTGGATCGCCGCGCTCGAGACCGTACGTGTGCGGCAGATCGGCGGCGACGCGCCGCTGCGCTTCATCCGTGGCGTCGACGGGCATGCGGCGGTGCTCGAGCCTGGTCGCGAAGTCGCGGCCGGTCCCGGCGGCGAGCGTCGGTGGGAGCTGCAGCAGCCGCCCAGCAGCGGGGCGGTCTGGTCGATCGAGGCCGACGAGCCCACGCGCGTGCTGATCGAGCGGGTCGAGGCGCGGCCGCCCTACTACGTCGCGGTCGAGCTCGAGCTCGCGCTGCTCGAGTGGATCGCCGCCGAGGGCGACGACGAAGCGATGCCGCCGTTGCTCGAGCCGGCCGACGACCTGCGCGATCGTCTGCGTCTCGACGCAGCGCTGGCGCGCGAGCTGCTGCGCCTCGGCGGCGGGGATCGTCGAGTCGCACACGCGCTCGAGGCCTGGCGAATGCTCGGCGCGATGATCGAGATCGATCGCGATCGTCCGACCGTGCGCCCCTACTTCGCGCGCGATCGGGCTCGCGCAGGCCCGCTGCCGCTCGCGGACACCCGCACGACGCGACTGAGCGTGACCGACAGCCGCGACTATCGACTCGCCGAGCGAGCGCAGCGGTGGACGATCGATCGCGAGGGCCCCGGTCAGCTGCGGATCGCCGCGCGCAGCTGGGCGCCCATCGGCGCGGCGTTGCGCAGCGCCGAGCTGCGCGTGTCGGCGGGCGGGCGCGTGATCGAACGGATCCCGCTCAGCGCTCGCCGAGCCCGGCGGGCGAGCGATCCCGACACTGCGCTCCCGCAGATGGAGCTGCTCGCGACCGAGGCGGGCGAGCCGGTCGGCGAGCTGATCGAACGCACGATCGTGCTGCCGCCAGGTCGCCACGCGCTCGAGCTCGAGCTGGTCGGCGGTCCTGCGTTGCTGGCGATCCACTCGAGCCGACGCATCGAGGCGATCGGCGCGGCGATGCGCGGCTGGACCCCGCGCAAGCGAGCGGCGGCGGCCGAGCGAGCGCTGCGTCGCAGCGACTCGCCGATGCGACCGTGGGTCGAGCTGCTGCTGGGCGAGCGCACGCTCGCGCCGTCGAGCGTCGGCGTCAGTGATCCGCGCTTGCTCGAGCTCGGCCGGCAGAGCCCGCTGCTGGCCAGCTGGTGCCTGCTGCTCGCGGCCGAGTCGACTGCGCTCGATCACGCCGCGCTCGCCCGGCTGGTCGCGCGCGCGCGGCCGTGGTTGGCGACGCTGGATAGCGATCGCACGCTCGACCCCGGCGTGCGCGGCCAGCTGCGCGCGCGCTGGCTCGAGCTGATCGCCCTGCATGGGCAGCCGCAGCTGGCCGAGCTGCTGGTCGAGCGCGACGGCGATCACGACCCGATCGCCGAGCTGCCGATCGCCGGCCTGCGCACGCTGGCCGAGCTGCTCGGGCCGACCCGCACCACCGCGCGCAGCCGCGAGCTCGCGCTGCTCGAGCTCGCTCGGCGTCGGGCCCCGGCCGACGAAGAGCTGCGCAGCGAGCTGCTGCGCGCCTGGGCCGAAGACTCGCGTTGGTCGCGACGTCAGCCGCTGCCGGTCGGCGCCGCCACGATCGCCGACATCGACGACGAGTTTCGCCCGCTCGGCGAGTGGCTGATCCCCCGCGAGGGCGAGCCGGTCGACGCGGTCGAGCTGGCCAACACGTGGCTGCGGCTCGAGCCCGGGCAGCCGGCGCGCGTGCTGGCCGAGCTGGGCGAGCTGCCAATCCCTTCGGACAACCGCATGCGGCTGATCGACGTGCACGTCTCGACCCCGTCTGGCAGCCGCGATCCGATCGCGCTGCGCGTCGACGAGCGGCACTGGTGGAGCCCGATGTTGTTCGGCGTGCAGCGTCATCGCGTCGCCGTCGGTCCGGGCGTGCACGAGCTCGAGCTCGACGCGCCCGCGGGCACCATCGCGTGGATCGGCGCGCCGCCGGCCGACGAGCGCACGCTCGCGCAGCTCGGTCGACGCGAGCGCATGTGGCCGCTCGCGCGATCGGTCTGGCGGCTACCGGGGCCGGCCGTGCCCGGCTTCGTGCGGCTCGAGCTGCGCTGGTCGGAGGACGTGCCGCCGCAGCCGGTGCGCATCCATGTGATCGAAGACGGCGACGCCAGCGAGCGCACAATCCTCTTCGATCCACGCACGCGCGCGGGGCCGGGGATCGAGATCGACGAGCGTGCGCTGCCGATCGACGGCTCGGCCCGCGCGACGATCCGGCATGACATCGTGCTGCCGATCGCGGCCGCGACCACCCAGCTGCGCTTCGAGGTCGAGGGCGAGCTGCCGATCGCCGCCGCGCTCTCGCTGCGCCGCGGCCCGCAGACGACCGACTTCGCCGCGCTCGCGCAGACGCACGAGCCCGCGCCGACGGAGGCCGACGCGCTGTTCGGCTCGCTCGCGGGCCTCGATCACGCCGCGCTGCTGACCGAGCTGGCCGCGCTCAGCCGGCGGCTGCTCGACTCGCCCGACGACCTCGAGCCCCGCGCCCGACGTGCGGCCTTGTTGCTCACGCTCGGCGAGACCGGCCACGCGCGCGCCGATCTGGTCCGGCTCGCCAAGTTCGCCGAGCGCCCCGACGTGCTCGACATCCGACGCGAGCGCGCGCTCGAGCTGCTCGACGAGCTGGAGCAGCGCTTCGAGGCGCTGACCGATGCCCGGGAGATCACCGTCGCCGATCCCCAGCGCGTCGCGACGCCCGAGCTGATCGAGCCGGCCATCGCCGCCGTCGTCGAAGAGGATCGGGACAGCATCGAGCCCTGGCTCGACCACTGGGCGTTCATCCGCGCCGTCGATCTCGACGCCGCGCTCGCCCACCTCGAGCGCGAGACCGACCTCGCGCTGCTGCTCCCCGCCCTCACCCGCGCGCAGCTGCTCGCTCGCGATCCCGCCCGCGCCCGCGAGGCCGGACGCGCGTGGCTGAGCGTCTACGGTCGACTGCCCGGCACGCTCGCGCGCACGCACGAGCCGATCGCCGTCGCGCTCGCGAGCGTGGCTCCGCTGCTCGCCCACCTCGACGATCCGAACAGCGACGCCCGCGACGCTGCGATCGCGTTCGGCCTCGCCCGCGCGCTCGAGCCTGTCTACGGTCACGCGACCGTGCGGCGGCTCGCGTTCGTGGCCGCGCTGCGCAGCGAGTGGACCCGCCTCGATCACAGCGAGAACAACGCCGGCTTCGAGCGGCTAGAGCTGCCGGTCGCCGAGCTTCGTCCGAGCCCGACCGCGGAGATCCGCGACGCGTTGTTGGTCGCCCCGTGGCCGGCCCGCGAGGCCGAGCTGCTCGCTCCGGGCCGCAAGGGCGTGCTCGCCTGGGACGCGGCGCCGGGCCGCGTGATCGCGAGCTTGTGGTGCCGCGCCGCTCGACCCGATCTCGCGCCTGCGACCGAGCCCGAGACCGCCAAGCTGCACCTGCGTCTGCGCAGCAGCGGACACCAGGTCGTCGAGCGTGACGTCGACCTGCACGACGCCGAGCTCCAGCGCGTCGAGCTGCCGATCACCCGCACGGGTCGCCACCAGCTCGAGGTCACGCTCGCCGACGATCCGACCTGGCTGTGCTCATGGCGAAGCGAAGCCGCGCCGAGCGAGCGTCCCGTCCAGCTGATCGAGGCGCACCGCCGCGCGATGTGGTGGACCGCCGAGCCGCGTCGCGGCGTCGAGCTGATCGTGCTCGGCCCGGCCAGCCTCGAGCTCGAGCTGCGAGCCATCGCCGACACCGAGCCGACCGCCGTGATCGCATCGGTCGAGCGCCTCGATCTCGACCACGCGCTGCCGCCCGACTTGCTCCGCATCGAGCATGGCGAGCTCCCGCTCGCGAGCGAGCGCGAGCAAGCCGTGATCACCGAACGCCGCCGCCACTTCGAGGTCACGCACGCGTCCAGCCACACGCTGCTGCTGACCGAGCCGGGCGCCCATCGCATCCGTGTGCTGACCGATCGCGGCCGCGCGCTCGTGCGAGCGCGGCTGCGACGAGATCGCGGCGACCTGCCCCCGCCTGCGCGCGTCTCGATCCGCGAGCTGCGTGTGCCTCACGAGCCACCCACCGAGCAGCTCGACTGGCGCGACCTCGGCCCACAGCTGGCGATCCTCGCCCGCGACCCGCTCCCGCCGATCCGCAACCGCGTCGGCACGCTCGACCTGCGCGCGACCTTTGGCCTCGATCAGATTGGTGAGCTCGACGATCTCCGCCCACGACCGGCCATGGTTGCGAGCGTCGGCTGGCGTCGCGCGCTGGTCGACGAGAGCCTGTGGCTCGCGCTCGCAGCCCAGACCCGACTGCGCGAGCAGTCCGCTCCGGCCGGCGGCGGCGTGCTGCGGATCTCCACGCGACTGTGGCCGATCGGCGTGCGCATGGGCGCCGAGCTCGACGTGCTCGCGCAGCCCTTCGACGGCCAAGCCGAGGCCAGCGTGCGGCTCTACACCTTCCTCGATCGCCCGACCTGGCTCGGTCCGCACGTGCAGCTGCTGCCGGGCTTCACCGCCGCGCTGCGCTGGCAGTCACTCGATCCCGAGCGACTCGCAGCCGCGACCACCGAGCTCGAGCCCAACCCACGCATCTATCAGCGCTACATCCACGACCACCCGGTGCTGCTCCAGCCCGAGCTCGAGCTGCGCGCCTACCCATTTCAGGATCTGGCGGTGTGGAGCGAGGCCCAGCTGATCCCCAACAGCGACATGCAGAGCCTCGATCACCTCAACGTCGAGCTCGGCACCGCCGGCATCGCTCGTCGCCCGCGGCCGTGGGTCCCGAGCTGGGGCCTGAGCTACCAGGCCTCACCGCGCTTCGCCGACCTTCATCGTGAGCAGTTCTTCGTCCGCCACCGCGTCGAGTCCGAGCTCGGGTTCGGCTTCTGGGCCCGCGACAGCGCCCGCTTTGCGGTTGGTGCGACTCACCAGCTGTTTTTCTCGAACGTGGCTCCGGTCCGCAACGTTTTCGAGCTGTGGCTGCGCATCGACGCGAGCTTCGGTCGGCGGATGCGAGACCATGGACCGCGCGAGCAATGGTTCCGCGAGCCGTGGGCGCCGCGAGCCTGGGGCGACGAGGAACATCAAGCGGGCTCCACGGTTGCACCGTACAGGCGTTGAACACGGGTTTGCATCGTCGCGCATCGGCTAAAGTTGCCTCGCATCCAGCATGGCAACCAATCGATCGAGGCTCGCCACGCGCGAACCGACCGCTTCGGCGGTCGCGGCGATTGTGGCGTTGCTCGAGCGTGCATTGCCGCCGATCCAAATTCGCGTGCGCGCGGCTCGATTGCCCGCGTTGGCCGATCGCATCGCGCGCCTCGCCGATCCTCGCGACTTCATTCCGCACACCGACCCCGAAGCGCCGCTGCACTTCGCGATCTTGGCGGCGCTGCTGCAGCGCAGCGTCACGCAGCTGCAGGTCGAGCTGGCCGAGCTCGAGCGTCGCATCGCCGCGCACGTCGACGCCCACGCGCGCGCACGCACGCCCGAGGCTCGTCGCGAACGGCTCGAGCTGATGATCGAGGAGACCGCGAGCTCGGCTCGCGCAGCCCGGGCCGATCGGCGCGCGCTCGATCGCCACCTCGATCTCGACGCCCTGCGCGAGCGCTACGATCACCGACGCGAGCAGCTGGTCGTGCTCATCGAGCTCGGCGTCATCGCGCTCGGGCCCGCGATCGGCCTCGCCGTCGATCCATCCGCGGCGCCATGCACCGAGGCCCGCAGCCTGATCGAGCAGGCCGAGCCGGTCGTGTTCTTGCTCGATCAGCTCCCGCTGCTGCGTCGCTGGCCGACGCGGCTGGCCTGCATGGAGAGCCTCGAGGCGACCGTGCACGCGCTCGGCGTGCCGGATCCTCGCGTCGGCGGCGGTCATCGCAGCGAGTCGCCGCACCCCAACGTCACCGAGCTGCGCGAGCAGCTGCTCGCGATCGGTCGCGATCGCAACGATCACGAGTGGGTCCAGGCTCGCGCGATCGCCTGCCTGCGGATCGTCGATCCCGACGCGTGCCGAGCGTTGATGCGCGAGCGCCTGGGCCTGACTCCGCGCGAGCCGAGCGAGTGGCCGACCCGCGACTTCCTGGTCCGCCGGCTGATCATCGGCCAGCTCTGCGATCACCTCGACGACCCGGTCGATGCGCTGCTGCTCACGCAGGCGCTCGAGCGCGGCGATCCGAGCGAGTTCGTGCGCATCGCCCATGCCAAGGCCCTGATCCCGCTCGCCCACGCGCGGCCCGAGAGCTTCGCGATCTGGGCGCGACACTTCACGCGCAGCGCCGACGATAGCCACGCGAGCGAGCGCCCGCGCGTGCATGCGACCGCGTGCGTGAGCCTGGTCGCCGCGCTCGCGCAGTCGCTGTCCAGCACGCCCGCCCAGCTCGAGCCGCTCGAGCCGCTCGCCTGGGTCGTCGTCGAGAGCCTGCGCGAGACCATCATTCACAGCCGCACGCCCCTGGTCGCGCGCATCGCCTGCGAGCAGGCGGCCACGCTCTGCGAGCTGCTCGGCGGCGCCACGCTCACGGTCGGGCTCGTGCACGAGCTCGCAGCGCGGCTGGTCGCCGCGCTGCACGAGTGCCTCGCCGACGATCAGCGCAGCGCGGCGATCCACGACGCAGCCGCGGCGGCGATCGAGGCGATCGATCAGTCGCTGCGAGTCGAGCGGGCCCGCTGGACGGCCGCGTTGCGCTCCGCCGTCGACGGCATCCCACCTGGCGGCCGCGGCCGCGTCGAGCTGCCGCGCTGCGGTGACGCGCGGCCCGACGAGGCCGAGCTGGTCCGCATCCTCGCCGCGATCACCCGCGACGACTGGGGCCTCGACGTCGATCGCCGGGGCGATCGCCTGCTCGTGCGCCGCGGCGATCATCGAACTACCCGCGTGTGGCGAATCCTCCACGAGCTGCGCCACCCGGCCGGCAACAAGCGCCAAGCGTTTCGTCACACCACCGGTCGCCGCTACGCCGGACGCCTGCGCGCGCACCCGAGTCGGCTCGACGAAGTCACTGCGACCGTGGTCCCCGGCGAGCGCCTCCACATCGACGCCGAGGGTGGTTGGGGTCGGCACCTGCCGCTGGTCGACGACGTGCTCGGCCTGCCTTGGCTGCGCGGCACCCTGAATCGCGAAGTGCTCGTCAGCTCGAGTCACGGCGTCACCCGCCTGCGCCTGCGCGGCGACCTGGGCGCGAGGCTGCGGGCGCGGCTGCGGCTCAACCTCGACTATGCCGAGCTCTCCGAGCTGCGCCGCCGCGCGTTGATGGCCGACGAGCCGAGCGAACGCCGACGCTACGCCGACGAGCTGCGCACGCGCTACGGCGTCGAGCTCTCGTTCGAGCCGCACCCGAGCGTGCTCGACGATCGCCCGGTCCCCGCCCGCCTGCGTGCATTGTTCCCCGCGCCGACAATGCGCGACGCGAAAGTGGTGATCGCCAGCAGCTCCAACCCGCAACCCGACGCGCAACAAAACGCCGCATTGATTCCGCTCGCCGTCGGAGCGCCCGAGTGGAACGACGGCCTCGAGACCTGGCTGCGCAACAACCTGCATTATTTCCTCACGCTCGAGGGCAACAGCCAGGAGGCGCTCGGCCTGTTCGCGCTCGGCCTCGCCGGCTTCTTCCTCGGCTCCGGCTATCTGCGGCGGCGCAAGATCGCCAACGCCCGCGCCGCGATCCCGTTGTCGATCGGCGGCTGGGGCACGCGCGGCAAGTCGGGCACCGAGCGGCTCAAGGCCGGCTTGTTCCACGGCCTCGGCTTTCGCACCTTCTCGAAGACCACCGGCTGCGAGGCCATGTTCATCCACGCCGCTCCGCTCGGTCCGCAGGTCGAGATCTATACATTCCGTCCGTACGGCAAGGCCACGATCTGGGAGCAGCGCGACCTCCTGCAATTGGCCGCCGGCCTCGAATCCGAGGTGTTCTTGTGGGAGTGCATGGCGCTCAACCCCGAATATGTCGACATTTTGCAGCGCGGCTGGATGCGCGACGACTTTGCGACGATCACCAACACCTACCCCGATCACGAGGACATTCAGGGCCCGGCCGGCATCGACGTCGCGACCGTGATCGGCCGCTTCATCCCCGACGGCAAGCTGGTCATCAGCTCCGAGCTGGCCTTCAACCCGGTGCTGCGCACGATCGCCAGGCAGCGCGAGGCCGAGATGCTGGAGATCGGCGATCACGAGGGCGACCTGCTGGCCGACGATCTGCTCGCGCTGTTCCCCTACTCCGAGCACCCCCGCAACATCGCGCTGGTCACCGAGCTCGCGCGCCAGCTCGGCATCGACGACGAGCTCGCGATCGTGACCATGGCCGATTATGTGTACCCCGATCTCGGCGTGCTCAAGTTCTACCCCGAGGTCTGCGTGCGCGGCCGTCGGCTCGCGTTCGTCAACGGCTGCTCGGCCAACGAGCGAGCCGGGTTCCTCAACAATTGGAAGCGCACCGGCTGCGTCGAGCTGGCCGCGGCCGGCGATCCCGAGCGCATGGTCATCACCGTCGTCAACAACCGCGACGACCGTGTGGCCCGCTCCGAGGTGTTCTCGCGGATCCTCGTCAACGACGTCAGCGTCGACGCGCACGTGCTGATCGGCACCAACCTCGCGGGCCTCTCGATCTTCATCGATCGCGCGCTCGAGGTGTTTGCCAACGAGCAGGAGCTGGTCGACGCGCAAGCGCTCGCGGCCGGCGGATCCGGCCACGCGCTCGCCCGCTCACGCCTGCGAGCGCTGCTCGCCCGCGTGCGCGCGCCGGTCGACGACTGGTGGGAGAAGCTGTCCTCGCTCATGCGCCTGGGCCTCGCCGCGCTCGGTCGCCGCTTCGAGCCCGACGCGAGCACCAGCGTCGCCGTGCGCGAGCACATCGCCAGCTTGCGCGCGCGCCAGGACAGCCACGACTTCGACGCCACGCTCGGCCAGGTCGCGGGCGACCGCACGCTCGAGTCGGCCTTGCGTGCGCTGCATGATCACGCGCCCGAGGATCCGAGCCTGCGACACCCCCACGAGGTCGGTCACCAGCCCGACTTCGACGACTTCGCCTCGCACCTGCGCGATCGCATCGCTCGAGCCATCGTCGCCGCCCGTCTGTCCGCGCAGCTCGAGCCCGTGCTCGAGGCCCGCGACGCCGCAGCGCTGACCAGCTTCACGCGCACGCTCACCAAGGCCTGGATCGCCCTGTTCAAGGCCCAGCTGATCATCGTCTGGGACTCCGGGGCGACCGGCGATCAGATCATCGATCAATGCGCCCGCGCGGTGCCGCCGGGCGTGCACGTCACGATCATGGGCACGCAGAACATCAAGGGCACCGGCCTCGACTTCGTCTATCGCTGGCTGGCGCTCGACGCCGTCTGCATCGGCCTGCGCAAGCTCAAGAGCCCCGACGAGCACACCCGCCTCGAGGCCCTGCGCAGCCTCGACGCCCACTCCGACTTCGGCCTCACCGACACCGGCATGCTGCTCGCTCGCCTGCCTGAATTGTCCTCACGCCGCACCGCGGCTGGGGGCAGCGAAGGCAGCCCGCAGGAGGCCTCGCTGCGCAAGGCCCTGCTCGAGAAGATCACGCCGATCCATCAAGAGAAGCTGCGCAAGCTCGAGAGCTCGTCCGGCGCCGCGGCCAAGGGCGGCAGCTTCTGGCGATCGATCGAAGGCTGGATCGACTTCATGGACGGCGCCGTGCGCTATCGACAGTCGCGGCAGCTCGTGCAGGACCTGATCGACTTTCGCGTCAGCCACAACAAGATGGCCGTCGAGATGCGAGAGATCTACGCGCGAGCCAAGGGCGGATGGCTGAGCAAGGCGCTCGCCAGCCGGATGCCACGACGCAAGCGGGATTCGGAGCCGGAGTAGGACTCAGCGATCCGCACAGCCCATCCGCGTCATCGAGCGCGCGATGATCGACTCGTAGCGCCCGCTCGGAAACCGCTGACGATGGTCCGCCCAGTGCTCGCACGCCGCGTCGAAGTCCTGCAGCTGCCGCTCGAGCAAGGTCCCGATCTCGTACGACACGAGCTGTCGCCCGCGCGCGCTCCAACCCTTGCGCTGATCGGCGCGCAGACGATCGACGGCCGCCTGATACTCCCCGCGCCGCCGCAGCCCAGCGACCTCCTCGAGCAGCTCGGCGAGCCCCTCGTCATGCTCGACGCGCGCCTGCACAGGCTTGCGCGCGGGCGCCTGCGACCACTCGAGCTGCTCGCCCTCGCGCAGATCCACGGCCGCACGATCACCCACGCGCACCCGCACATGCCCTTCGAGCAGCGAGATCCAGCCGAGCTCCGCGTCGCGATGCACGACGAAGGTGGTCCCGACCACCTCGATCGTCGCCGCCCCGGAGTCGACCTCGAGCGGCCGCTCGGGTCGCGACTCGACGTCGAACAGCAGCTCGCCCGAGCGCAGCACCACGCGATCCGGCGCCCACTCGTAGCGCGAGGCCATCAACGCGCTGAGCCGCACTCCATCCCCGCTCACGCACTCGCCCGCCGCCAGCTCGCCGACCCCAGCCTTCGCGGGCGCGCAGCTACGCACTGGCTCGTTCACGGGCGGCTCGTTCACGGGCGGCTCGTGCTCGGGCGCCACATCGAGCGGCGGAGCCTCGACCAGCTCGGGCGCCTCGCTCGGCTTTGTGTCTTCACGCTCGTGCAACAGCACGGCAGCCATCACCGCGGCCCCGGCCGCGAACGCCAGCGCCGGCCACCACCGCAGCCGACCGGCGAAGCGCTGCTCGAGCGCCCGCTGCTCGAGCGCCCGCCGGACTCGCTCGCTGCGCTCGCTCGGCACACCGCGGCGCTCGAGCGCCGAGTCCAGCTCGCGCAGCTTGGCGACGACATCGTCGGGAGTTCGATCAGTCACGCAGCTCCTCCTCCAATCGCGCGATCGCTCGCGCGAGTAGCTTCGACACATAGCCCTTCGACAGCCCGAGCACCTCACACACCTCGCGCTGCGACTTGCCGTCGAGGTGCACCATGCCGAGCACGATCCGCTCGCGCGCAGGCAACCGACCGAGCGCCACGCGGGCGCGCTCGAGGTCCGCTCGCGCGAACACGCGATCCTCGATCGAGGGCTGCGCCTGCGCGGCGCCGAACAGCAGCGTGCGCAGCAGCGAGCTCGCGCGGAAGCGGTCGCGCTCGAGCTTGCGCAGGCATCGATTGCAGGTCACCCGATAAAGCCAACCATCGAGCTGCTCGTGCTCTGCGAGCGTCGAGAGCTTGTCGAGCAAGATCATGAACACGTCCTGCGTGACGTCCTCGGCCCAGGCCTCGTCGCCGAGCCCGTAGCGGAGCGCGAGCTGAAACACCGCGCGGTGGTGCTGGCGGTAGAGCCGATCGATGCGCTGCGCCAGCTCCTCCGGCTGCGCGTGCGCGGCCGTGTCCACCATCGTCTCGCTCATCGCTTCCCTCGCATCACGAAGTCCCAACCCGCGCCGAGCTCGACGGCGATCAACAAGCCCGATCGTCGCCAGCTCGGCTCGCCATCCGCGAGGTGAACCCAGCGGCCACCCGACCAGCCCGCCCGCAGACCGCCGAACAACAGCGCGCCACGCCGGCCGAGATAGGCCAAGCGCACGCTCGCGCCGACGCTCGGGGCCACACGCGAGCCTCGCTCGCCGGTCGGTCCTTCGTAGGCGTAGCTGTGCACGTGCGCGCCCGCGAACACGCCGAGCAGCGCGAGCCCGCGCCCAGCAAATCCAAATCGCCAGTCGAACACGCCCGTCGGGATGACCTCGATCACCCGCAGCGCCTCGCCGCGCGACGGCACGACCGCGAGCGCAACACCACCGCCCACCCCGTGACGGCGACCGACACGAAGCTCCACGCCAACCACCGGATCGGCGGCGCGCGACCGACCGAACACGCCACCGCTCGCCGCCACGGCCACGCTCGCCGGCTTGGGCTCCGAACGAGGCTCGGGCACCAAGCTCGGACCCGCGTCGACGGGCGGCAGCTCCTCGATGCTCGGCTCGATCACCTCGCTCGGCGCGACGCTCGAGCGCGCCGCGATGAACCGCTCGAGGCTCGCGCTGGCCTCATCGAGCAGCAGCTCGCGGGCGATCTCGACGCTGGTCGCCTCCTCCACCCGCGTCCCCGCATCGCCCTCACCCTCACAAGCATCCATACCGCCGACCGCACGCACGAACACCTCCCCGTCGCCAGCCGCCACGCACAGCCGCACATCGCCCTCGCTCGCCGCCCGCGTCAGCGCGAAACCCCGCGCCAGCAACCCGGCCTGCAGACGCTCGCGCAGCTGCGGATCGCTACCCTCGCCCGCGACCTCGATCATGATCGCCATCCGCGGCTGCGCGTCGACTGGCCGGACCTCGTCGATCAGCGCCGTCGTCAGCTGCTGCAGCTCGAGCGCCATCACCTGCGGATCACCGTCGGCGATGCGCTCGATCTGCTGCCCGGCGCCGCGGGTCTCGATGATCGCCTCGTCGACGTCGAGGTGAATCCACACCCGCACG
>DATLLB010000378.1:0-3148 GCA_035538075.1 Enhygromyxa sp. | reverse complement strand
CCTCACGACAGATCCGCCACACCCTGGGACAGCCGCTCGGATCTGCGATAGCGTGCCGATCTTCGATGACCGAGACGGACTCGCGCCAAGAACGCAACCTCACCGCGCTCCCGGCCCTCTCGCTGGTGGCCGGATCGATGCTCGGCATCGGCATCTTCATCATGCCGTCGCAGGTCGCCGCCAACGTCGGCGGGCCGTGGTCATTCCTGCTCATGTGGGTCGCGGGCGGGCTCTCGGCGCTGTTCGGTGCGCTGTGCCTGGCCGAGCTCGGCGCCATGCGACCGCGCTCGGGTGGCGACTATGAATTTCTACACATTGGTTGGGGTCCGGGCATCGCGTTTGCGGCCGGCTGGCTGCAGCTGCTGGTGATCTTTCCCGGCTCGCTGGCGAGCGTGGCGGTGGCCACGTCCAACTTTCAGCTGCCGGTCTTGCTCGGCGAGTGGGCCGGCGGCGATGTGGCGCTGCTGGGCATGACGATCCCGATCCCCCGCTTGATGGCGGCAGCGCTGATCGTGGTGCTGACGATCATCAATCACTACGGGGTCAAGATCGCCGGGTGGGTGCAGGTCACGGTCACGGTCGTGCCGATCGTCGCCTTGATGATCATCTGCGCCTACGCGATCGGCAGCGGCGACGTGTTGCGCGACGAGACCGTCGCGCCCCGCGACGTCGGGCTGTCCGCGCTCGGTCACGCCTACCTCAAGGTCTACTTCGCCTACTCGGGCTGGAACGCGGCGATCTATGTGGCTGGCGAGATCGATCGGCCGGGCCGCAATCTGCCGCTCTCGCTGGTCGGTGGCACCGGGCTGATCACCGCGCTCTACGTGTTCTTGTGCGTGGGGTTCCTGGCCGTGATCGGGTTCGCCGGGTTGCCTGCGATCGGCGAGGCTGGGACCGCCACGGCGGTCGAGCTGTTCGGGCCGGTGGCGGTGGTGGTGATGGCGTTTTTGATCTTGCTGGCGATGATCGGCACGCTCAACGGGACGGTGCTGATCGGCTCGCGGATCTCCTACGCGATGGCTCAGCGTGGCGACTGCGTGGAGATGGCCGGTCACCTGCATCCGCGCCACGGGACCCCCCACGTCGCGTTGTGGCTGCAGTGTGCGATCACCGTCGCGCTGATCGCCTCGCCGTTCGACTTGAATCAGCTGGTCGACTACACCTCGAGCGCGATGCTGATCACCGGCACGCTGACGGTGCTCAGCGTGATGGTGCTGCGCCGCAAGCAGCCCGATACGCCGCGGCCCTACCGAGTCACCGCGTACCCGCTGCCTGCCTTGGGCTACGCGCTGTCGAGCGTGGTGGTGCTGGTGCTGGTGGTGATGGACCGCGATCCCTCGGTGTTGGTCGCGGTCGCGTGGTTCGCTGGCGCGCTGGCGCTCTGGCACCTCGTCATCAAGCAGCGCAAGGGCGTCACACCAGCCGGCTAGCGACGACCTTGCGCTTGGTCAGCCGGGCCGCGCCGCCGGTCGGCACCAGCATGCCTTCGCTGTGCGCGGTGAGATCGGCCGCGTTGGCCTCGTCGGTGTCGATGTGCATCTCCAGCGCGAACTCGGGCGACACCCGCACCAACACATCGCCGAACACCAGATCGCGTCCGGGGGCGGGCGAGTCGACGGCGACCTCGACGACATCGCGGTCGACAACGCCGTAGCGCTCGGCGTCGTCGGGCGCCATGTGAATGTGTCGCCACGCACAGATCACGCCCTCGTTGATCTGCAGCGAGCCCGCCGGTCCGCGCCTCGGGTGACGTCACCAACAGCCCCGGCATCACGCTGCGCGGCCCGGCGCGTCGAGGCCGAGGTGAAATTCGTCGGTGCGGCTGATCTCGACTTGGCACTTCGGGCGCACCGGCCCGAGCACGCGCACACCCTCGATGCTGCGCTTGGGGCCGATCAAATCGACGGTCTCCTCGCACGCGAACTGGCCCGGCTGCGAGAGCGGGTTGCGAGGCGTGAGCGTGTGGCCCGGGCCGAACAGCTGCTCGACGGCCTGCTGGGTGAGGTGCACGTGGCGGGCCGAGATCGCGATCGGGATCGGCGGCAGCGGTCGCTCGAGCTGATCGCGGTGGGCGAGCACCGCCGCGGCCTCGCGCGCGAGCTCGAGCTGCTCGTCGGTCGCGATCACCAGCAGGCGCACGCGGCTGCGCTCCTCGCTGATCTCCGCGACCTCGCCGACGCCGACTCGCGCGTCGCGGTTGCGATCTTCGTCGAAGCGAGCGCCGAGGAACTCGAGACGCTGACAGGCGCGGTGGCGGATCAGCGCGCTGTTCTGCCCGATCCCGCCGGTGAACACGATCGCGTCGACGCCTCCCATCACCGCCGCGTAGGCGCCGATGTACTTGCGCAGCCGATGGGCGAACACGTGGATCGCGAGCCGGCAGGCCTCCCGCCGTTCGAGGTCCGACTCACCGGTTGGGCCCTCACCCTCCCCGGCGAGCCGCTCGATGTCCCGCATGTCGTTGCCGACGCCCGAGAGTCCGGCCAGCCCGCTCTCGCGGTTGAGCATGCGATCGAGCCCGTCGAGATCGACCGCGCCGCTGCGCAGCAAGTGCAGGATCACGCCCGGATCGAGGTCGCCGCAGCGCGTGCCCATCGCGAGCCCCTCGAGCGGCGTCATGCCCATGCTGGTCTCGACCGAGCGCCCGTACTCGACC
Organism: Enhygromyxa sp.; assembly: GCA_035538075.1. GTDB lineage: Bacteria > Myxococcota_A > Polyangia > Nannocystales > Nannocystaceae > Plesiocystis. Next base: position 492 of record DATLLB010000378.1, on the reverse strand, counting down.
GCACACACCGAGCAGCCGTTGCCGAGGTGACAGGTGATGATCCGGAGGTCGCGGATGTCCTCGTTCAGGTACGCGGCCGCAGCCGCGGCCACGTGCGCGTGACTGGGCCCGTGAAAGCCATAGCGACGAATGCCGTGCTCGCGCGCCAGCTCGCTCGGGATCGCGTAGGCCTGCGCGCGGCGGGGCAGGGTCTGGTGAAATGCGGTGTCGAACACGGCGACGTGCTCGAGGTCGGGCAGCAGCGCTCGCGCGGCACGGATGCCTGCGAGGTTGGCCGGGTTGTGCAGCGGCGCGAGCGGGATCAGCCGCTCGATCGCCGCCTCGACCGCGGCGTCGATGCGGGTCGGCTCGGCGAACTGCTCGCCGCCATGCACGACGCGATGCGCGACGCCGGCGAGGCGCAGGCCGGCGTGCTCGAGTCGGGTCAGCAGCGCAGGCAGCAGCTCGGCCAGCGCCGCGACTCGAGCGTGATCGAGCGCATCGGCGAGCACG
>DATLLB010000377.1:0-4786 GCA_035538075.1 Enhygromyxa sp. | reverse complement strand
GAAGAAGGCGGCTGCGGAGAAGAAGGTGGCGGTCAGGAAAAAGCCCGTCGCGAAGAAGAAGCCCGCCGCAAAGAAGAAGCCCGCCGCGAAGAAGAAGCCCGTCGCAAAGAAGAAGCCCGTCGCAAAGAAGAAGCCCGTCGCAAAGAAGAAGCCCGTCGCAAAGAAGAAGCCCGCCGCAAAGAAAAAGCTCGCCGCAAAGAAGAAGCCCGTCGCAAAGAAGAAGCCCGTCGCAAAGAAGCCCGTCGCAAAGAAGAAGCCTCTCGCCAAGAAGAAGCCCGCCGCAAAGAAAAAGCGCTAGCTCGCCGGCACCGCCCGCGCCCCTTGCCTCCCCCGCGACCGGGATCGACCATGGGTCGTGCCCAAGTCGACCTACGCGCTCTACTACTGGCCAGGGATCCCCGGCCGCGGCGAGTTCGTTCGCCTGGTCCTCGAGCAAGCAGGCGTGCCCTACGACGACGTCGCGCGCCGCTCGAAGCACTCGCGCGGCGGTTACGAAGCGATCTTCCAGCAACTGCACGCCAGCAGTCCCAGCCTGCGTCCACTCGCGGTCCCGGTGTTGGTGCACGGCAACGTTCGGCTCGCCCAGACCGCCACGATCTGCGCCTATCTGGGCGCCCGCCATGAGCTCGCGCCGACCGACGAGGTCGGCCGCCACCACGCCATGCAGCTGCAGCTGACCATCGCCGATCTGGTCGGCGAGGCCCACGACACGCACCATCCGATCGGCGTGCACCTCTACTACGAGGACCAAAAGCCCGAGGCGCTTCGTCGCGCGCGCGGCTTCGTCGATCAGCGCATCGGCAAATTCCTGCGCTACTTCGAAGCCGTGCTGCAGGATCACGGCGGCGAATGGCTGCTCGGCGACGCGCTCAGCTACGTCGATCTGTCCATGAACCAGCTGCTGCGCGGCCTCGACTACGCGTTCCCCCGCGCGTTCGCGTCGCTGTCCGACGAGCTGCCCGGCTTGCTCGCGCTGCGCGACCGCGTCGACGCGCTGCCCAACATCGCGGCCTACCGCGCCTCCGATCGCTGCCTGCCGTTCAACGAAGACGGGATCTTCCGCCACTACCCCGAGCTCGACCTCGAGCCCGAGCGTGATGCCGACGAGGCTTGATCCGCATGTCCGTCAATCGCAACTTCAAGTACCTGCTCGCGCAGATGGCCTTCGAGGCGCCAATGCGCTTCCTGACCACCTTCGCCGACGAAGGCGGGCCTCGGTATCTACGCGATCTGTGGAACGGCATGCAGATGCGTGCGCTCGGCGATGACTTTCAGCCGACTGACGCTCTCGACGTTCAAGTGCACGGTCGCACGCTCCTGCTGGTGCTCCCGCCCCCGACCGAGCGCAACGACGCGATCGCGGTCGCCGTCACCGGCGGGCCGGACGGGCTGCGCGTGTTCGTGCTCGAGCTCGGAGATCCGGCTGGCAAGTTCGAGGCATTCATCGTCGAGATCATCGAGCGGGGCCGCAAGAACTACGGCCCGTGGGACGAGCCCGACCTCGCCAAGTTTGCCGCACGCGTCGACGAGCTGAGTCACCCGCGGTCCTGATCCGATGCGCCGCTGAGCCAGCTGCGATCTTGGTCGGATGGCCAGTGGACAACGCACGCGCTGCTGAGGCAGCTTGGCAGCCATGCGCTGCAAGCCTTGGATGATGTCGACCATGCTGCTGGCCGCCTGCGCCTCGGATCCGGCCCTGGTTGGCACGGAGACGGACAGCAGCGGCACCGACAGCGAGGGTTCATCTGGTCCCGAGAGCGGCGACGAGTCGGGCGACACCGGTCACGACACCTCGGACTCCATGCACGAGGAGTCCGGCGAGCAGGGCACGGAAGAGACCCCCGACCCGCCCGAGCCGTTTTGTGGCGATGGCAACGTCGACCCTGACGAACAGTGCGACGACGGCAACGACAACAGCTTCGATGGATGCCGCAGCGATTGCACGCTGGTCGAGCTACTGGAGCCGCCGCCGATGGAATGGACCTACGTCGAGGTCCCCGGCACTCGCTGCATGAACGGCTCGCCCGCGGGCTTCGGCGTCAACTACAACCCCGATTCATCCAATGTGATGATTTACCTCGAAGGCGGCGGCGCGTGCTTCAGCGACTCGTGCGACTTCACGGCCTTCTCGATTCCGTTCATCCCGCCCAGCGACGGAATCTTCAGCCGCAGCAACAACGCCAACCCGGTCAAGGACTGGACGATGATCTACGTCCCGTACTGCACCGGGGACATTCACGCCGGTGATGCCGAGCAGATGCTCGGCGGACAGCTCCGCCAGTTCCGCGGCTACTCCAACATCACTAAGTACCTCGAGCAGTGGGTGCCGAGCTTCCCGGCCGAGCGCGTGCTGCTGACCGGCATCAGCGCGGGCGGCTTCGGAGCGGCGCTCAACAGCACCCAGGTGGCGGATGCCTACGGCGATGTCGAGCTGACCGTCATCGACGACTCGGGCCCGCCGCTGAGCAGCGACGTGATCCCACCGTGCCTGCAGGCGATCTTCCGGGCGACGTGGAACCTCGACGCCACCGTGCTCGCCGACTGTCCCACCTGCGATCCCGACGACTTCGCGACTGGCTTGCTCGACAACGTGCTGGTGAACTACCCGAACATTCGCTTCGGCTTGTTCTCGAACACCTCGGACGCGATCATCAGCACATACATGGGCGCCGGCTGGGGCAATGGCCAGCACGACAATTGCGAGGGCACGCCGCTGCCGGTCCCGGCGTTGACCTACGCCGAGGATCTCTTCGCGATCCGGGCGCTGCACGAGGACGAGGCCTCGAGCTTCTACGTGCTCGGGCTCGGGCACACGGCGCTGCGCGTCGGATTCAACATCACGTTCGCCGATGGCACCTCGCTGCCCGAGTGGATCGGTGACGTGCTCGACGGCCAGATCACCCACGTCGGGCCGTGACCGACTTCGCATAGTAGGTCGGAAACAGCGACGCAAAGTCGGCGCCACCCGAGCCTGTGCTGCTGGCCAGGGCCAGGTTGTCGTTCACGTCGGGCTGGGTGCAGTCGGCTCCCGCGTTCGGGCGCCACGCCCAGGGCGTCCAGGAGACCCCGTAGCTCTGGGCAACCTCGAACACGGCCTGCACATAGCCCATCGCCGTGCCGTTGTACGTGCCGTCGTAGTTCGAGCAGGCGCCGTCGTCCGGGCAGCAGTACTGACCCAATTCCGATAGGACGATCGGCACCCCCGCCTGCCCCTGGATCGCCTCGATGAGCTCGGCCAGCAGCTCCGGGGTCTTCTCGACGCCCTGACCGTGCCCCTGATAGGGATGCAGCGTGGCGAGCACGTTCGTCGGCGTGACGTCGCGGACGAATCCTTCGATGTAGATGTCGGTGAATCCCTGGTTTCCGTAATCCGCGTAGGCCCAGTTGGTCCCGCCGATCAGCACGGGGTTGTTGGTAGCTTGGCGCACCGCCTGATAGAGCTCCTTCATGCCGCGGTACTCGACCCCGTTTGTACCCGAGCCGCCGTTGAGCCACGTGTCGTAGTCGATGCCGAAGGGCTCGTTGTAGAGCTCGAAGAAGACCCGATCATTGCCTCCGTAGCGCTCGGCCAGCGTCGTCCAAAAGTCGAGCGCGTCGCCGGTGGGCGTAGCCGGGGTCGACTTCAGCGCCATCGGCTGCTGTTCTGTGACGTCGTCGTTCCAGTGAAGGTCGAGGATGACGACCACGCCTTTTTGTGTGAATGTGTCGATGAGCCCGGACAGCAGCTCGTTGTACTGCGCGGACAGGTTGGGGTACTTGTCGTTGTTGCTCTGCCACTGGCTCGTGACCACGTCGAGCACGTAGCAGGCGGTGATCGCGATGCGAACGGCAGGCATCACGGTCGAGCCCGCGCCGACGAAGAAGCCCGTGATCGCGTCGGTCTGAGCGGTATCGACGGTCGTGATGATCTGCGACGGATCATTCCAGTCGTACACGCAGAAGCTCGCGGTCCCAATACCGCGAAGCAGATACTGCAACGTGGTCAACGAGAAGCCGCGCAGGACGACTGGCTTGCCCTGGTACTCGAGGACGGCTCCGCTCGTGGACCAGTTGCTCTGAGTGGTGGAAGTGCTCGGCATCGCGACGCGCGAGCCTGCAAGCAGCACGCCCGGCAAAAGCCATGCGCGGACGCGGTCCGATCGCGGCGCTTGGCCGACGGCGGCCGCCTGATGGCCGCCGTCGACCGCTCAGGTCCCGGTACACCACGCGTCCTCGTGCCAGGGCGCGAACACGCGGACGGCTTCCCCGAGCAGCGCATCGGAGAGCTCGCCAGCGTCGAGGCTGACCTCGACGAGCCCCGCATCATCGAGCACCGCGGCGCCGATCCTGACGATCGGCAACGCCACGCGCTCGCGCGTACCCGTGAGGCGCTCGACCTCGACGCGATCGCCGACGGCGATGCGCGATGCCGCCTTGGGATCGACCAGCACGTTGACCCGCCGCGGCTGCTGATCGGCGACGACCAACAAATTCTGACCGGCCGCGACCCACTGGCCCTGCTCGGCCGTGAGCGCGACGACGACCGCGTCGAATTCGACGACCAGCTCGCCCATCGATCCGCGCTGAATCGCCGACGCATGCTCGGCCTCGCCGCGCTCGAGCTGCGTGCGGCTGCGTCGAACGGCGAGGCGGCCGGTCTCGACCTTGCGCTCGGCCGCTCGCAATTCTTCGCGCGCGACATAGTCCTGCATCCCGCGGAGCGACTCGAGCTGCTCGCCCGCGTGCTTGGTCTCGAGCTCGGCGATCTCGCGTTCGACCTCGAGCGTGCGCACGGCCGCTCGCGTCT
>DATLLB010000376.1:0-8021 GCA_035538075.1 Enhygromyxa sp. | reverse complement strand
GTGGCTGCGGACGACGAGGGCAGTGCGAGCGACGGCGAAGCAGCCGCGCCGCCTGCGACTCCGACGGGCATCAGCGAGCCGGAGCCGAGCGCCGAGCTCGACATGGATCTCGATCGCATCGAGCCGCTGCTCGGCGAGGCGATCACCAGCGAGCAGAGTCCGGCGGCCTCGGGCACGTATGTGATCCGCCCGGCGGAGCCGGGGCCGCGGCGCAAGACCCATGCAGCGGGCGTTCACCAGTCGCTCGCGGGCGTGGCGGTGCGCGAGGACACCGACTCGCATCCGATCGTCGAGCCCGAGCCGCCCGCCGCCGCCAAGACCTCGTCATCGCCCAAGACCTCGTCATCAGGTCGGCCGGCGAGCTCGCGTCGACGCGCACCGACCCGCAGCTTCGCGTCGGTCGGCTCGAGCAGCCGGCTCGCGGCCAATCGCACCGGGCTGTTCGACACCAACAAGACGGGGTTCTACAAGCCGCTCCCGCGCGCCGGGCAGATCGTGCGGCTGTGGGAGGAGCTGGGCCTGCGCGTCGGCCAGCGCTTCGCCGAGGCGGTCGGTGACGATCACGTTTACCTGCTGCTGATGGCGGTGTTGGTCGGGGTCACCAGCGGGGCCACGGCCGGTTTGTTGCTGCTGTGGATCGCCAGCGCGCTCGAGCTGTTCCCGCGCTTCGGCGAGGCGTTCCCGAGCTTCGGCTGGATCTACTTGATCCTCGCGCCCGCGCTCGGCGGGCTGATGGTCGGGATCCTGCGGATGTTCGCGCAGCGGTGGTTTGGCGATCTCGCCGAAGGCATCCCCGCGGTGATCGAGGCGGTCGGTCAGCAGGGCCACCTCAAGGGCAGCTCGGGGGCGGTGCTCGGCGTCGGCACTGGGCTCACGATCGCCTCGGGTGGATCGGTCGGTCACGAAGGTCCAACGGTAGCGATCGGGGCCACGGTCGGCTCGGTCGTGAGTCGCTTCTTCGGGCTGCGCATGCGCAGGCAGACCACGATGATGGGGGCCGGCTGCGCCGCGGGTCTGGCCGCCGCGTTCAATGCTCCGCTGGCCGGGGTCATCTTCACGGTCGAGGTCGTGTTCAAGCGCAGCGTCGGCGGCAACGTCGGGACCATGTCGGTGTTCACTCCGCTGATCGTGGCCGCGGTCGCGGGGACCTTCACCTCGCACGCGATCTTCGGGCAGCGGGTCGAGCTGATCGCACCCGGCGACGTGGCCGGCGATCGGCTGCTGCTCGAGATGTTGTTCTTCCTCGCGCTGGCCGTGGTCGCGGGTCTGCTGAGCCCGCTGATGAGCCGCGTGATCTTGTTCTCCAGCGATCTGTTCGCCGGCATCGAGCCGCTCCCGCGCTGGGCTCGTCCAGCCCTCGGGGGGCTCGGCGTCGGGCTGATCGCCGCGCTGTTGTCAACCGACATGGTCGGCCCCGGTCGGCAGATCGTCTTCAACGCGCTCAACAGCGAGCTCGTCTGGCAGATCGCGCTGGGGCTCGCGCTACTCAAGATCGTCGCGACCGCGTTGACGATCGGCTCGGGTGGCATGGGCGGCGTGTTCATGCCCTCGCTGGTGATCGGCGCGTGCGTGGGCACGTGCATCCACGCGCTCGCGCAGCTGGCCCTCGGCGAGGACGCCAGTCAGGCGGCCGCGTACGCGCTGGTCGGCATGGGTGCGTACCTCGGGGCCACGCTCCGCGCCCCGCTCACGCCGATCGTGATGATCTTCGAGCTGACCGGCGACTACGGGTTGATCCTGCCGCTGATGTTCGCGTGCATCCTCTCGGCGTTCGTGGCCGGCCGGGTCGAGAAGGACACCTTCTTCGATCTGAGCCTGCGTCGCCGCGGCTCGCGGGTGCTCGACGCCGGCGACGACGTCGGCCTGATGTACCGCGGTCACGTCGGCGATCTGATGCACCGCCCGGATCACATGCTGCGGCTGAGCTCGAGCTTCGAGGAGGTCCAGCGCGCGGCGTTGCTCGAGCAGACGCCGACCCTGTACCTGCTCGACGCCGACGAGCGCGTGGCCGGGGTCATCGACACGCGCACGCTCGCGGCCCGAGCCCTGCGCGGCGAGATCGATCCCGAGGCGATCGCGGGCGACTTGCTCACGCAGGAGCAGCCGACCTTGCTGGTGCCGACCGACACGCTGGCCGGGGCGATGCTGGCCTTCGCACGATCGGGCCGCGACGTGCTCCCGGTCGTCGACGCCGATCGCCGGCTGCTCGGGCTGATCGAGCGCACGACCTTGATGGCCCACTACGCCGAGAATGTGCTCGAGCAGCGCGACGCCGAGCTGCAGATCCACGCCGGCTCGGGGCTCGATCACGAGGTCAACCTCGGCTCGGGCGTGACGCTCGAGCGCGTGACGGTCGGGCGAGCCTGGGCCGGGCGCACGCTGATCCAGCTCGATCTGCGCGGGCGCGTGAACGTGCAGGTGCTCGAGTGGCGACGGGGGGATCAGCTGGTTGCGATCGATCCCAAGGCGCCGCTGCGGGAAGGCGACGTGCTCGCGCTCGCGGGCAGTCGCGAGAACCTGTTGGCCGCGCGATGGTTGGAGTGATCAGCGGGCCGCGACGTAGGGCGCCCGGCCCTTGCGGTTGCCGCGGACCTCGTAGTGGCAGACCCACAGGTTCCAACCATCCCAACCAGGAAAAGGATCGCCGGGCGTCGCGGTGCCGGTTCGGCGGGCCCACTCGGGTGCGGCGTCGGGGCAGCGAGCCATCGCGCAGCCGACCGCGGAGGTCTCGGCCCAGACCACCTGCGTGTAGTGGCCGCATTGTTGGCCGTTCGCACAGCGGTTGCTCGCGAGATCGTAGTGCTCGGCCTCGCCGGTCCAGCGTGCGACCACGTGCTCGGCCGAGGTGACCTTGGGGCGCGCGTAGAGGTTCTCGCCGTGCGACCCGTCGCTGTGCTCGAACCGGCAGCGCTGGGCCACGCGGGCGGCATCGGCTGCGAGCGCGTCGGACCAACGCAGCGGGGTCAACGGGGCGCTCGGCTCGGGCGTCGCCTCGGCGCGGACCCGGTTGTGGGCGGCGAGCATCTGGGCGGCGAACGGGCGGCCTTCGGTCGCGGGTGTGCAGGCGAGCGCGCAGAGCAAGGGGACGAGGAGCAGTCGCGAGGCGGGTCCCGACATGGCGCGGGCGACATTGGCAGGTCGGACAGGTTCCCGCTATCGCGCCCAAGGCAGTCCGGGCAAGCTCGGCCGTGCTCGAGCTTCGTAGCCTTCGGTCTCTGGTGCGCAGCGAGCCGGCCGCGTGGAGCCGGGCGAATCTGCGCGACGACGTGCTCGCGGGGCTCAACGTGGTCGGGCCCTCGCTCGCGATCGCGCTGTTGATCGCCGAGCATGCGGGTCTGTCGAGCTTCGCGGCGCTGACCTGTGCGGTGGTCGGCAGCCTGATCGTCGCGCTGCTCGGCGGCACCACGCTGGGCCTCTCGGGTCCCGGCTTGGCGATGGGCCTCGCGCTCGCGGACATCGGCCGCAGCCACGGCGCGGCCGGCTTGGCGCTCGCGTGCGGGCTCACCGGGCTGTTTCAGATCGCGCTCGGTGTGTTTCACGTCGGTCGCTTCGCGCGGGTGCTGCCGATCACGACGGTGCACGCCTTCACGTTCGGGATCGGGGTGCTGTTCGTGATCCGTTGCCTGCCGCAGGTGCTCGGCGTGCAGGCGCCGGCCGATCTCGACACGCTGCCGCTGATCGATCACCTGCTGGCCCACCTCGCCGACACGCGCTGGCCGGCCTTGCTGATCGCCGCGCTCGCGTTCGTGCTCATGCGCTTCGGGCCGCTCGACACCGGGCGCTTTCCGGTCGCGCTCGCGCTGATCGTGATCGCGTCCGCGTTCACGGGTCTGCTCGGCATCGACATCCCCACGCTGGCCGACGTCGCCTTCACCATGCCCGAGCTGCCGGCCCTGCCGGGGCACGACGTCGCGCAGTTCGTCGGCTCGGTGTTCCTGTTGTTCACGCTCTCGACCATGGAGACGCTGCTCTCGGCCAGCGCCGACGAGGAGCGGATCGCGGGCATGCAAAACGATCTCGATCGCGAGCTGTTCGGTCACGGGGTGGCGAGCGGTGCGATGGCGCTGCTCGGCGGCCTGCCGGTCGCGAGCTCGGTGCTGCGGACCTGGGCGATGGCGCCGGCCGGCGCCAAGACCCGCCACGCCGCGGTCAGTCACGCGATCGCAAGCGCGCTGCTGCTGCCGGCGGTGGTGTTCGCCGGTCCGTTCATCCCCACGGCCGTGCTCGCCGGGGTCGGCATCGCGCTGGCGGTGCCGCTGCTCGACATCAAACCATTGCGCGCGGTCGCCCGAGTCTCGCAGGCCGAGGCGATCGTGCTGCTCGCGACCGGCTTCACGATCGTGTTCGCGGGCTTGCTCAACGGCGTCGAGGTCGGGCTCGGGGCCACGCTGGTGCTGGCGACGCTGCGAGGCGCCCGGTTCCGCGCGACGCTGCACGAGGGCAACGACGGCGGCGCCCACCAGGTCAACTTCAGCGGGCCGATCACCTTCTTGTCGATCCTGCAGATCGATCGGCTGCGCGCGCGCCTGAACCAGATCGATCCCTCGGTCGGTGTGATCCTCGATCTGCGCAGCGTGCTGGTGATGGACGCGACCGGCTGCAACCGGTTCCTCGCGCTGGTGTTCGAGCTGGTCGAGCGCTCGGGTCGGGTGGCCGTGCTCGGGGCCTCGCCGAGCTGTCGCGAGCAACTGCTGGCCGCCGACGAGCACAACCTCTTGGCCGAGCGCATGGCCGTCAGCGAGCGTGATCTCGACGCGATCCTCGGCCAGGCGCGCGCGTTCGAGATGCGCGCGCACGTGATCGCCAACCTCCAGCGCTTTCGCATGGAGACGCGCGAGCACTACTCGCCGCTGTTTTCCCAGCTCGCCGACGGCCAGTCGCCGCACACCTTGTTCGTGACCTGCGTCGACAGCCGCATCGCCCCGCAGATGCTGACCGGAGCGCACCCGGGCGAGCTGTTCATCCTCCGCTGCCTCGGGGCTATCGTCGCGCCGCCGGGCGGACCGGCGGCGCAGGAGGGCGCGGCGGTCGAGTACGCGCTCGGGGTGCTCGGCGTGCGCAACATCGTGATCTGCGGGCACTCGCAGTGCGGGGCGGTCAAGGCGGTCAAGAGCGGCCACGTGCCGCCCGAGTTTGCGAGCCTCGAGCAGTGGCTCGCCCACGTCGGGGTCGCGACCGGCGACCTCTCGCATCACCACGACGTCGACGAGGCCGCGCGCTCGGTGACCGTGCGCCAGCTCGAGAACCTGCGCCAGTTCCCGGCCGTGCGCGAGCACCTGGCCGACGGTCGGCTGCGGCTGATGGCGTGGTTCTACGACGTCGGCCAGGCCGAGCTCTACGAGTGGGACGAGAGCTCGCAGCGCTTCGAGGTGCTGGCCGAGCGCGGCGCTACTGGACCGTGACGCCCTCGCCGGCGATGTCCATCAGCCAGTCGGGGATCAGCTCGCTGGGCTCGCCCGAGCACAGCAGCCACAGCTGATAGGCGGTGCGCGTGCTGGCGATGTGCAGCAGGTGCCGGGCGTCGTCGCGGGTCGGGTAGTTCTGTCGCGTGGGATCGAGCACCACCACGTAGTCGAACTCGAGGCCCTTGACCTGGCGGACGTCGGTCACGTCGATGCCGGGCAAGAACGTGAAGTCCTGGCGCGCGACCAGTCGCAGGCGCGGGACCTCGGCGATGTGCAGGGCTTCGTAGTAGGCCTGGGCCTGCTGCGGGTAGCGGGTGATCAACGCGACCGAGGCGGTCGGCTCGCGCTGCATCAGGTTGCGCAGTGCCTCGCCGAGGAACGCGACCGCCTCGCCCATGTCGGAGAAGCCGAAGTAGCTGACCGGCGCGCCGTCGCGGGCGATCAGATCGTCGCTCGGATCGTGGAGCGGACCGAGCACGTGGTGGGCCAGCGCCATGACCTGTCGGGTGCTGCGGTAGGTGATCTTGAGCGGCTGAATGGCGACGTGCGGGAGCCCGGCGTCCTCGAGCAGCTGCGGCCAGTCGACGAAGCCGTTGTCGAAGATCATCTTCTGGGCCTTGTCGCCGGCGATCGTCACGCTGCGTCCGGCCGAGGCGGTGTCGAGCAGCACGCGGACCTCGAGCGGGCACAGATCCTGGGCCTCGTCGATCACGATGTGCTCGTACTCGAAGCGCTTGCCCTTCACGAACATGCCGCCGCGCTTGGCCTGCAGCAGACGCAGGAACACCGCGTCGTCCTCTCCGTCGAGCCGCGGGGGCGTGCGCGGGGCGACCACGATCTCGCCGTCGTCGTCCTCGCGCTCGCGCGGCTCCTCGTCCTTGTGCTCGAGCCAGTCGGTCAGCGCCGCGGTCCGCTTGGCGCACCAGTTGGTGATCGTGACCACGTCGGACTCGGAGAAGGCCGCGGGCGCATGGCGAGCGATCGCAGCCCGGATGCGATCGGCGTCGCCGAACAGCTCGGCCCAGTCGCCGAACACGTCGTCGACACCTTCACGAAACGCTCGCAGGCTGGTCTCGGCCGCGGCGCGGGTCTTGGCCGGGAGGTTGCGGCCGTCCTCCTCGAGCAGCCAGCGCAGCGCTCGACGGGCGCGCACGCTCGGCGGCAGCTTGGCGAGGCTGCGCCAGTGGGCGAGCACTTCCTTGGCGCCCTCGCGCTCCTCGAGCCGCTCGATCAGCGAGGCCTCGACGTTGCGCAGATCCTCGGCGACCAGCTCGTCGATCATCGTGATCACGATCGGGTGCTTCTTGAAGCGCACGACCGGCTCGGGCGTGTTCTCGGTGCGCTTGCCCGGCAGCTCGAGGTTGACGCGCTTGAGCATCGCGGCGCTCCAGCGGCGGTAGGTGGTGACCATCACGCCCTCGACCCCGAGGGCCGGGAGCACGTGCTTGATGTACTCGACCAGCGCCTCGTTGAAGACCACGATCAGCATCTTCTCGGGCGCGAAGCGACGCGGATCCTGGAACGCGAGGTAGGCCACGCGGTGCAGCGCGACGGTGGTCTTGCCCGAGCCCGCGCCACCTTGGATCAGCACCACGCCCGACTCGGGCTTGGTGATCAGGTTGAACTGCTCCTTGTCGATCAGCGCGGTGATCTCTTGCAGGCGCTTGTCGGCGCGGCCGAGATCCTCCTCTTGCACGCCGAGCCGCCCGCGCGGCACTCGAACGGCGGCTCCCGTGCCGCCGGCGAGGGTCGGCCGCGCTTCGTGACCGAGCGCCTTCCAGCCGCCGCTGCGAACGCGCACCCAGTTGCCCTGCGGCGCGTCGACCCGCCGCAGCTCGCCGTCGGCGATCATCAGGCTGCGGCGGACCAGCACCGTGCCTTCGATGCTGCGCTCGTCGAACTCCTCCTCGTACTCGTCGCCCTCTTCGTAGCGGTAGTAGAGGCGCGAGACCGGGGCGTTGCGCCAGTCGACGATCGACACGCCGTCACCGGTGTCGAGCATCGTGCGCTTGCCGATCAGCACGTCGCGGCGCTTGCCCGAGCGCGCCTCCTTGAGGCGCAGGTGGCCGAAGTACGGGTTGTTGGGATCGACCGGCACGCTGCGGCCCGAGCCGCGCTTGGCGTTGAGCGCGGCGAGGTTGTGCAGCTGGTCGAGCAGCGACGGCAGATCCTCTTCCTTCGCCGTGGCGATCTCGTCGCGCAGCTCGATCATCTGGCTGTCGAGATCCTCGAACTGGTGCGCCTCGGTCTGCAGATCCTTGGCCGTACGCACGCGCACGCGTTCGAGGATTGTCAGCTCCTCGCCGACGATCGCCCGACCCTTTTCGTCGAGGGTTGAGACGTCGAGCGTCGAGGCCGGCGGCACGGTGCCGGGGGACCTATCGTCCGAGACGGTGGCCTGTTTGGACACGATCGCCGTGATTAGCAAAGCTTGGGGCGGTTGACATCCCGGATGTGGTGACGATTGCGATCGTGGTGAGAAGAGTCGCGCAGGGCCATTTGCGGCGCCGGGCTCTCTGCTCGCGGGCGCCGGGCCCGCGACGAGGGAAAACCGATCATTGCGGGTACGGGTCTCGTAATTCGTGCAGCGAAGGCCGAATATCTCCCGCGGTATCC
>DATLLB010000375.1:0-2429 GCA_035538075.1 Enhygromyxa sp. | reverse complement strand
CGCTCGCACTGCGTGCGTGCGAGGATGGGGCGCGCACGTAGTACTCGATGGTACGTGGTGACCCCCTGAAGGGGGTCCTCGACTTTCCTTCGCCGCGGGTCTCGGCAGCGGATCGTCGGGGCACGGGCTGCGATCGCGCTGCACGAGAGCATGAAGCTGGCGACGTGCAGCTGGTGCTTGGCGAAGTCGATCGACGGCGTGTCCGGCTACCCGAGCACGACCAGCGCGAGGACCAGCGAACGACGCATGGCTCAGTCCGCGGGCGTGTTCACGAATTCCACGAACTCGCGGCACGGCTGGGCCCGCAGCGACGGACACGGCGGCAGCTCGGTCGGGATCGTCTGGCCCGGCAGGATCGGCAGCAGGATCGAGCTCGCGTTCACGTCGGTGTGCGCGACGTCGATGCGCGCGTCGTCGGTCTGGGTCTCGTCGAGCACGAACAGCCACTCGGCGCGGCTCGATCCGGGCGTGTCGACGGAGATGCGGATGCGCGAGCCGGTCCGGAACGCGTGGGCGAACGGGAACACCTGCACGCGGGCCAGCACCCACTCGTCGTTCGGGACCGGGGCGAGGTCGGCCTCGAGGTGGGTATGCACGGGCGCGAGATCGGAGGACCGGCGGCTGTCGAGCGCGCGCTCGCTGGCGCGAAGCCAACCGGACTGGACGTACATCTCCTGCCCGTCGGGCCGGACCTCGGAGATGTTGACCTCGAGATCGGCCTCGCCGACGGAGCTGCGGATCCACAGGTCGGCGCTGGCCGAGCCGATCATCACGACGTCCTGGCTGAGCACGTCGCTGACGAACACGGCCGCGGTGTCGGGCTCGTCGACGAGCCAGTTCCACGGGGGCAGCGGCGTGTTGATGTCGCCGCTCGGCAGCATGCTCGTGCGCGAGTCGTTGCTGTCGACGTGGAAGCTCGACGCGCCGCCGTCGGCCGGCGGGATCGTGGGCGCGAGCGTGCCGTCGGGCTGGAAGTACCAGCGCTGCGCGGCCACGTCCTCGGGCGGCCACTGGGTGAAGCTGAGCTCCCAGGCGCTCTGCGGGATGCCGTCGGAGTAGTCCTCCGAGTTGCCCATCTCGAACTTGATCTTGATCGGATCTTCGCCCTCGAAGGCCGCGAGCGCCTCTTCGTAGGTGCTGTACATCGCGTACGGATCCGCCGGGAACTCGACCGGCTCACCGAGCAGCGCGCTGAACAGCGAAGGCCCGAGGTTGCGCAGCGGATCCGAAATCACCGGGATCTCCTCGCGCAGGTAGAAGTCGAAGAACGCTCCCCAGTAGATCAGGTGCTCGGGCACATAGCCGTCCGCGTGCACGCCGTTGAACATGGTGAACTTGACCATCGGCGAGCCGGAGAACGCGTTGTAGAGCTGCGCGAAGTCGGGGCCGGTCTGCTCGTCCTGCCAGGCACCGGTCACGAAGATCGGCACGTCGATGTTGGCGACGAACTCGAGCGGGATCAGAGGATCGTAGACCTCCGGCACGTAGTAGGGGTACTGCTCGGCCTTCTCGATCACGTCGACGAGCTGACCGTGGAGCAGCTGATTCTCGGCGCACATCGTGTCGCCCCCGTCGACGCGATCCTGCTCCCAGCCCTGCCCATAGGGCACCGCGTTGTCGAGCACGTTCTCGGCCCAGTTGACCGCGAAGCCGTCGTTGGTGATGCCGCCGGGGCGCAGCGTGGAGTCGGCCGTGTGCGCGAAGATCGAGAGCGGAGCGATCGCGGCGAGGCTCGGCGGTTGGGTCTGTGCGACCCACATCTGCGCGATGCCGGGGTAGCTCAAGCCCGCCATGCCGACCTTGTTGCCGAGCACCCAGTCCTGCGCGGCGACGGTCTCGATGATGTCGTAGCCATCGAGCACCTGCAGCTCCTCGAAGAAGTCGTAGCCGCCGCCCGAGCAGCCGGTCCCGCGCATGTTCACGCCGACCGTGGCGTAGCCGAGGAAGCCGCCGAGGATGCCCTCCGGGTGACCCGGCGCGTCGCAGATGACCGGGAAGGTCGGGCACAGCGTCTCGATGTCGAGGCCGCCGACATCGAACTGATCGGCGAGCGAGCTGCCCGGCTTGCTCGGCTCGTAGCCGGAGTAGCCGATGATGGTTGGATAGGGCCCGTCCTCGATCGGCCCCGGCAAGGTCACGTAGGCCGAGAGCGTGGTGCCGTCGCGGGTCGTGATGTAGTTGAAGCCGGGCTCGAGCACCTGGCCGTCATAGAAAGCTTGCTCGGGGTAGCTCTCCTCGACCGACCACACCGCGAGCTCGCGGGCGGCCTCCTTCGGTGCGGGGCCGGTCTCTTCGACCGAGTAGCCGCTGCCGGGCGTCAGCTCGCGGAAGATCAGGCTGCCGAGATCGTCGGTGGTGCCGACCGCAACCTCGGTGCCCGAGCCATCGACGACGCGCAGCTCGACGCCGGGCTCGGCATGGGTGATGTG
>DATLLB010000374.1:0-6155 GCA_035538075.1 Enhygromyxa sp. | reverse complement strand
TCCCCGGAGTGCGGGGCGTGAGCCTGTCCAACGGCGGCGCCACCCGATCGAGCGACGTCGACATGGCTCATCGTCTGCGCATGCGCACCGGAGCCCACGACGTGGAAGTGCCCTCGACCTGGCTATCGCATGGTTATCAGGCGACCGTCAGTTGGCTCGCGGATCTCGTTGGCCACATTCTCTGGGAACGATCGGAGAACAATCTCGAGCTCACTGCAGATCCCTCGAAGATGGAAGGCCTCGTGCTGATCGACGAGCTCGATCTCCACCTGCACCCGAGCTGGCAGGTTGGTCTGATTCCCGCGCTCAAGCAGACCTTCCCTCGCTTGCAGTTCGTGGTCACGACCCACTCGGAGATGCTGCTCGCCGGGCTCGAAGGCGACGAGATCGTGATGCTCGATCAGGATCCCGAGACCGGCGACATCACCCATCATTCTGACCCACGACCGGCGAAGCTGATGACCGGGACCGAGATGCTGGGACGCTACTTTGGGATTGATCGACTGTACCCGGTCAACCTCTCCAAGGAAGCGCATCGCTATGGATACCTCGCAGGCGATCCCTATCGTACGGATGAGGAACAAGCCGAGCTCGATGAGCTTCGACGGCGACTCGAATCCGCCGGTGTAGCGCCCGATTGGGACCCGGTCCCCCGCAAGACCTCATGATTCGAGTTCGGCGGAAAGACGAAGCACGGGCGTGCCCCGAGCTTGCTTCGCTGCGCGAAGCCGAGCTGGCGCGGGTGCACAGGAGCCTCGCTGCTGGCGAACAACTGAACGCGAAACTGCTTGGAGGCCGGTATCGTGTGGCCAAAGCCGCCCTCGCAGCCGCAAGTGCGCACAAATGTTACTTCTGCGACACCCGAGCCCGCGGCAGCTTGCGAGGCGAGCCCGTCGAACACTACCGCCCCAAATCGATCTATTGGTGGCTGACGTGGAGCTGGGAAAACCTGTTGTTCTCCTGCTACGAGTGCAACCTCGACAAGGGTGCGAGGTTTCCCCTCGCGGACGGCTCGACGAAGCTCGAGCGGGGTCAGCATCCGCCCGGCGACGAGCGGCCCATGCTCATTGATCCGACCGCCGAAGATCCGCGTGAGCACATCGAGTTTCGACCGGTTCCGGGTGGCAAGTGGCTGCCGATGGCCAAGACGGAGCGGGGCCGCGTTACACTCGAGCTCGTCTGTCGGACCGACCGCCAATACCTGCTGGTCGACAAGTGGCAAGCCCACGTCGCGGCGATGCGACCCGCGATCGATGCCATCGATCGCGTGATGGTCACCGAGGACCCTCGCCGCATCCAGAGCGCTTGGCTCGAGCACACCCGGCGATACCGCCAGTGGTCCGCGGAGTGCGTCGCACTCTCGCTCGACGTCTTGCACCGTCGCTTCAGCGCCGAGATCGAGCGCTGGCAGCTTCCGCTCGACGTGATCTACGACTGATCGCTCAGCGCCGCGCGATGCGAACCACGTCGACCTCGTCGGCGGTAGTCGCTGCCCAGACTCGGTACCGCCCCGGCGCCAGCTCGCCGACGGCCACCCCATCAAAGGCCTTGATGTCCTCAACCTGCGCCGCACCAGCGTAGGCCGAGTCGAACAAGTAGACCGTTCCGCGAAGCTCCCAGACCAGCGAGAGCTCGCGCCAACCAGCCGCCTCCGCCGCTTCGACATGACGCCGCGCGGAGGCTTCGTCGAGCTGGTCGTCGGACCAGTTGCGGATGATGTAGCCGCCCGCCGGATCGGGCACCCACGCGGTCACCAGCTCGGAGTCCAAGATCAACGCGGCGCCTTCGCCCACGGTCAGCCAGCCAACGCCACCGTAGGGCGTGATCTCGAAGTCGTTCAGCGCCTGGCTGTCGCACGCGCGATCGTAGTCGCATTCGATGTCGCCGCTGCCCCACGTCCAGCCGGGCGGGACCTCGACGCCGATCGGCGCCAGCGTGCCGCGCCAGGTCGCGGCCAACTCTGCCGGCACGGCGATGACCGGACCACCCCCACTGCAAGTCGTCGTGATTGCCATGTGCTGCGAACGCTGGCACGTCGAGATCGCGCGTGTCAACGCGACCGACCGGCGAGACGCGGCCCGCCGGTCGGCCGCGTTTACGCTAATTGGGCCGCGGCTCGAGGACGATTTGCGGGCCGGCTTTGATGCGTGTCCTGACTTTCATGTGCGGTCTGACGGGGCCTGCCGCCCATCGATCCCCTTCCCTCGCCCGCGCGTCCGTGGCCTAATCGCCCGCAGTGAAGGCCCTCATCACCGGCATCGCAGGCGCGCACGCACAGCTGGTCGCGCTGCGCCTCGTCGACGCCGGACACGAGGTGCTCGGCATCGACGTGCGACCGTGGCAGGGCGCGCCGCGGGGCGTGAAGATCTTCCAGACCGACGTTCGCAAGCGTCCGGCCGCGGATGTGTTTCGCGTGCATCGACCGGACGTGGTCATTCACATGGCCACGGTCACGCACTTCAACGCGAGCGCCGAGCAGCGCTACCGCGTGAACCTGCGCGGCACTCAGGCGGTGTTTCGCTACTGCGAGGAGTTCGGCGTCAAGGAAGCCGTGTTCGTCGGGCGTCACACGATCTACGGAGCGGCCGCCGACGCGCCGCTCTATCGTCACGAAGACGAGCCGCCGCTCGCAGTCTCGACCTTCCCCGAGCTCTCCGATCTGGTCGCCGCCGATCTCTACGCCAGCCGAGCGCTGTGGAGTTGCAAGAGCATGCGCACTGTCGTGCTGCGCATCGTCTACGCGCTCGGGCCGAGCGGGCGCGGGACTCTGGCCAGCTTCCTCGCCGGCCCGCGCGTGCCGATGGTGCTCGGCTTCGATCCGCTGTTTCACGTCATGCATGAGGACGACGCCGCCAAGGCGATCGTGCTCGCGGCTCAGTCGGAGATCGCCGGCGTCTACAACGTCGCCGGTCCGCCACCGGTGCCGCTCTCGGTGCTGTGCAAGGCGACCGGAAGGCAAGCTTTCCCGATGCTCGAGGGCATGGTGCCGCGCTTCCTCGGTCGCTTCGGCTTGCCCAAGCTGCCGCGCGGAGCGATCGCCCACCTCAAGCACCCGGTCGTCGTCGACGACTCCGCGTTCGTGACCGCGACCGGCTTCGAGTACACCTGGGACGAGCACTCGACCATGGCCTCGTTCCGCGACGCCAACATCCTGCGCGAGAATCGGGGCCTATGACCGAAGCGTTCACTAACCTGCCTGCGAGCTGGATGCCGCACCTCGGCGCCGAGCTCGAGAAGCCCTACTTTCGCAAGCTGAAGGCCTTCGTCGCGGCCGAGCGCGAGCAGCATCAGGTGTTCCCGCCCGCCGATCAGGTGTTCGCGGCGCTCGAGCACACGCCCTTCGATCGCGTGCGCGTGCTGCTGCTCGGTCAGGACCCCTATCACGACGACGGTCAGGCGCACGGGCTGTGCTTCTCGGTCTCTCGCGGCATCGCGCTGCCGCCCTCGCTGCGCAACATCTACAAGGAGCTCGAGGCCGACCTCGGCATCGCGCCGCCCAAGCACGGCTCGCTGATCGACTGGGCCGATCGCGGCGTGCTGCTGCTCAACACGGTGCTGACCGTGCGCGCGCATCAGGCCAACTCGCACCAGAAGAAGGGCTGGGAGACCTTCACCGACAAGGTCATCGAGGTCCTCGCCGCGCGCAGCGAGCCGGTCGTGTTCGTGCTGTGGGGGAAGCCTGCGCAGAAGAAGATCGCGCTGATCGAGAAGCAGGGCGGCAAGCACGAGATCCTCTGCGCCGCACACCCCTCGCCGCTGTCGGCCAAGAGCGGGTTCTTCGGCAGCAAGCCGTTCTCGCAGGTGAACGCGGCCCTCGAGCGGCATGGGCTCGCGCCGATCGACTGGTCGATCGCGGACTGAGCGCTCAGCCTCGCGGGTGGTCGCGTAGATCCCGATCTTCGCGTAGAGCCCCGGGATCGCTGTTTCTGGGCCGAGATTTTTTGAGCGACACCCTCGGGGGGGTGCCGCTTGGTTGATCGATTTCATCGCGGCGACCCCCCGGGGGGTGCGGCTCAGAGATTTTTTTCTGTCGACCAACCCCTCCTAGCAACCAAGCCAGAGAATTTTTTCTGTCGACCGACCCCTCCTAGCAACCAAGCCATAAAACGTTTTCTGTCGACCGACCCCCCCTAGCAACCAAGCCATAAAAAGTTTTCATAGCAGGCACCCCCCGGGGGTGTCCGGCGGAAGAGCGGAGAATGGACGAGGCGCTCGGGGGGCACCTCGGCCATCCTCGCTTCTCGCGCCTCCACCTGGTGGGGGGCTGGCTCGCTGTTGACGCCCTCAGCGTGGCCGACCCCCGGTGGTACCCTCCCGCGCGATGACCGAAGCCGCCGAGCAGGCTGCGCCCACGGGCACCGTAGTGGCCCGCCTCGCGAGCCTGGTGAAGCTCAGCCACACGATCTTCGGCCTGCCCTTCACGCTCGCGGCGGGGATCCTCGCCCACCGTGCCGCGGTCCACGAAGGGCTCGGCGACGGCGTCGGCATGACGTGGCTGAAGCTCGTGTGGATCGTCGTCGCGTTCACGGGCGCGCGCACGACCGCGATGGGCTTCAACCGGATCGTCGATCGCAAGATCGACGAGAAGAACCCCCGTACGGCCACGCGCGAGCTGCCGGCGGGCGCCGTCAGTCTGCGCGCCGCGTGGACGCTGACGATCCTCGCCGCGCTGGTCTTCGTCGGCGCCTCCGCGGCGCTCGGCATGGTCGCGCTCGCCTTCACGCCGGTGTGCCTGCTGATCATCTGCGGCTACAGCCTGTTCAAGCGCTTCTCGTGGGCCGCCCACCTGATCCTCGGCGTCGCGCTCTCGCTCGGCCCGGCCGGCGCCTGGGTGGCCGTGACCGGCGGCCTCGCGGGCTTCGAGCTGCCGGCGATCATGATGGTCGCCGTCGCAACGTGGGTGGCCGGCTTCGATGTGATCTACTCGCTGCAGGATCACGAGTTCGATCGCCAGGCCGGCCTGCACTCGATCCCGGTCGCGTTCGGTGTCCGCGGCGCGCTGTGGTTCAGCGGCGTGCTGCACCTCGTGACCGCGGCCGCGCTGATCGGCGTGCACCTGATCGCGGGCCTCGGTGTCGCGCACTTGATCGGCATGATCCTGGTGCTGGCGATCCTCGTCTACGAGCACTGGATCGTGCGGCCCAACGATCTCAGCCGGATCGACAAGGCGTTCTTCGACCTCAACGGCTGGATCAGCATCGCCTACTTCGCGGCCATGCTGATCGACGTGCTGTGGCTGTGACCCGGAACCGCTGACAGCTCGCGCTGTCGGGCCGGACGATGCAACGTCCTGCGCGCGACCCGAGCTGGCTGCTTGCGATGCTGATACGCTGGCAGCGAGCGCGGGTGCTGACGCTCGCGGTCATCGTCGGTGTCGGATTGACCACGCTGCCGGCCCCGTTGGGCGCCCTGCTCGACGCGCTGGTGCCTCCGACCGAGCCTGATCGTATCTCGGGCCTCGATCGCTCGCCCCGCCGTGAGGGTCGGCTGTTGTTGATCCCCGTCTCGATCGAAGAGCCGGATCCGATCCTCGAGCCGCGCATCGAGAAGAGGGATGGCCGCTGGATCGCACGCGACGTGCTCGGGACCTCGGCGATCGAGCTGGCCATCGACGAAGATCCCGTGCATGCCGAGGCCAAGCTGATCGCCTGGGCTCGCTCGATCTGCGACGGATTCCCGCGCGAGCTGTACCTGGTCGGCCCGCAGCCGACGGTCGTCCGCTCCGATGACACCGCGTGGATCTGGGAGCCGCTCGCACGACGGCTCGAGCACGCCTGCCCGACCTTCGCCGTGTACCAAGTGGTGCTGGTCAGCTACCCGCACTGATGCGAGCCAACCCGCTACATGACCGAGCCACGCAGTTCCTTCACGGCCGGTGATCCGCGGTGAAGCCGACTGAGTAAAAGCCCGAATCCGGCCGCCTACGGTTTGACAGCCGCCTCGCGTGCCCGGATGCTTAGCCACGTGAGGTTCACTCGTGCGCTCGCCTGTGCGGCCGCTCTGCTGCTCGCCCCGAGCATGGCCCAGGCGGCCGAGCCCAACCCGGAAGTCGCTGAGGCGGACGCCATCGCGAGCGAGGTCGCCGAGCCGCTCTTCGAGATCGAGCGCCCTGCCCTGCTCGCCTACGTGCCCGGGCCCGCGGCGCTGATCGGCCC
>DATLLB010000373.1:0-4318 GCA_035538075.1 Enhygromyxa sp. | reverse complement strand
CTCGATGCGGTTGCAGTGCAGCGAGGCCTCGATGTCGACGTAGAGCGCGATGTCGAGGTTGCCCGAGATCACCACGACGTCGGGGATCAGCGGGATCGAGACCAAGTCGAGCGCGCCGCTCTTGTCGGCGATCACCGCGGGCCGCTCGGGGTTGCCCTCGAGCAGGTAGGGCGTGAACGTGGTGATCGCCTCGATACCCCAGTCGTAGGGCCCGAGCAGATCGGACTGCCACTGGGCGATCGCAACGTCGACCTTGACGCTGGCGACGATCTCGAGCCCAATGTCGTACTCGAACAGTCCCGCGCCGGCGTCCCCCTCGAAGCGCAGCTCCTCGGTGCGCCAGTCGTAGTGGGCGTAGCCGGGCAGATCGATGGCGACCGAGTTCGCCGCGTCAGCGAAGAAGCGCATCTGCACCGGAGAGCCGTTGGGGATCCAGCCGGTGTCGACCGCCGCGTCCTCGAACCCGAGCAGCAACTGCTCGTAGAAGGGCGAGAACTCGGACTCCTCGGTCGGGCCCTCGGCCGCAGCGGTGGCGGGGAGCAGTGCGAGCAGACCGAGCGTCAGCAGAGCAAGCGAGCGCGAGCGCATGGCCGCGAGTGTATCCGGACGCCGCTCGGCAGAAACCTCCGACCCGACCAACCTCACAGATCGAGGGCGTCGGCCTTCTCGACGTTCTTGCGCACTTGCGCCTTGCCGGGCCGGCTCTGGGCCGCAGGCTCCGGCATGGCCGCGGCCTGATCGAAGCCGATGTTGGCGTCGTCGAGCACCTCGGCCTGCTCCTCGAATTCCTTGTCGAGATCGCGGCCGAAAGGATCGACGAAGCCAGCCGCTTCGCTGGCCGCCGAGGCCTGCTCGCGATGCTTGCTCAGGTTCGAGAGGTGGGTGTCGACGATCGCCTGGGCCTCGGCGGTGCGACCCTGGGCGAACAACACGTTGGCCTGCTCGAGCGCGCGGGCGGTCTCGCTGCGGCTTAGCCGACCGAGCACGATCGCGTCCAGTGCAGAGACCTCGCTGGCGGTCTTGGTCATCTGCGTGGCCAGCTCGCCGAAGCACTCGCCCGCGCTGCCCAGCGCGAGGTCCTCGTAGCCGAAGGTGACCGAGGCGATCGGCCGCTCGCCGACCGGGCTCTCGGGCACGTCGAGGCGCAGCAGGAAGGTCTTCTCCTCGCCGGCCGCGAAGGTGCCCATCGGCACGATCACGCGGCGATCGACCTGCTGGTAGGTGCGACCGAGCACCTCCGACACGCGCACGCCCGGCGCGAGCTCGACCACCAGCTTGCCGTCCTTGGCCAGCGCGGTGATCAGCGACTCGAGCTCCTGATCGAAGATCTGCTCGAGGTTGTCGCCGGTCTCCGAGAAGTAGTGGCGGCCGTTGGCCTCGCGGGCGATCGCCGACATCAGGCGCTCGTTGTAGTCGACGTCGACGCCGATCGAGGAGATCGTGGTCCCGCGGTTGCGAGCCTGGCGAGCGATCGTGCGGATGCCGGACTCGTCCTGCACGCCGCGGTTGGCCTCGCCGTCGGACAGCAGCAGCATGCGATCGATGCCGGCGCGGCGACCCGCGAGCGTGCGCATGCCGAGCTCGACGCCGCACGAGATGCAGGTGTGGCCGCTCGGGTTGTCGAGCATGCCGTCTTGCATGTCGAGGATGATCTGCTCGCGCGTGGCCGCGGCGACGGTGGTGACCGGGACCACGATCCGGGCGTCGTCGGCGTAGGCGACGACCGAGACCGTGTCGCCGTCGCGCAGCCGTCGGATCATCCCGGCCGCGGCATCGAGCGCGTTGCGCTGGCGCTGGCCCTTCATCGAGCCCGAGTGATCGATCACGATCGCGAGGTTGAGCGGCTCGAAACCGCGGTTGCCGAATTGCTCGAGCACGTCGGGCTCGCTGCGCACGTCGACGAACAGGTAGGTCTCGCCGGGGGCGTCGGCGAGCATCTTCGCGTGGCCGAGCCGACCCTCCATCATCAGGGTCTTGCCGGCCACGAAGGTCGACTTGTCGACCACGGGCGGCGCGTCTTGGTCGTCGGGCGTCTTGCCGTCGTCGTCGGGCGTCTTGCTGTCGCCGTCGCTCGCGTCGGCGCGCTGCTCGGTGGGCGAGCCGGGTGCGGTCGCAGACCAGACCGCGGTGCTGGTGAGGATCATGCCGAGGGTGGCGAGGATTCCGACGGTGCCGATGCGCATGACAGATTTCTCCGAGGTGCTCAGGAGGCGAGCAGACGAACGAGCCAGGTGACGATCCCGGCCGCGAGCGAGAGCGAGACGATGATGGTGATGGCGAGCTTGGGTGGGATCTCGCGCGGTGCCACGGCCCGCGAGACCACGGCGACGGTGTCGAGCCGCCCCTCAGCTCGGTTGCCCGGGCGTGAAGACAGATCGGCGCCGGCGAGCGCGACTTTGGAGCTGGAGCTGGAGCTGCTGCTCGTGCTCGGGGTCACAGTCGCAATCGCATCGCTCGTGGTCACGCGCGCGGGCGCATCGCTGCGCTTGCTCGTCGACCCGAGCGAGAGCTCGGCCGGACGGAAGGGCTCGAGTCGTGCGAGCACCTCGGCCGCGTCGGCCGGACGCGCCTCGGGATCCTTCTCCAAGAGCTGATGAAGCAGCTGCTCGACCCCGCGCGGCAGCCCGCGGCGAGCCTCGGCGGGCAGCTGCGGGGCCGGTTCGGTGCACAGCTTGTCGAGCAGCACCCGCGGCGAGTCGGCCACGAACGGCGGATGTCCAGCCAGCAGCTCCCACATCACCAAACCGAGCGCGTAGAGATCGGAGCGAGGGCTGAGCGGGCGCGCGTCGATCTGCTCGGGGCTCATGTACTGCAGCGTGCCGACGCTGTGCGTGGTGTTGCCGCTCATCGCCTGCATGATCTTGGCGATGCCGAAGTCCATCACCTTCACGCGACCGCTCTCGACCAACATCACATTCTCGGGCTTGAGATCGCGGTGAATGATCGGCTGCTCGCCCTTGTGCGCAGCCGCGAGCGCAGCCGCGATCTGCCACGCGATCGCAACCACGACATCCCACGCGAGCGCGCCCTCGCGGTTCATTCGCTCGCGCAGCGTCTCGCCTTCGAGGTACTCGAGCGCCATCACCAGCTCGCCGTCGGCCTCGGTGCAATGCAGACAGCGGACGATGTGCGGATCGTCGAGGCTGGCCAAGATCGCCATCTCGTTGACGAAGGCACGGCGGCCGGCCTCGCTGCGGGCCAGCTCGTTGCGCAGGACCTTGAGCGCGACCCGGCGCTTCGAGAGCCGCTCTTCGGCCTCGTAGACCTTGCCCATGCCGCCCTCGCCGATCAGGCGGCGGACCAGGAAGTCACCGATCTTGCGGCGGTCGGTGTCGAGCGCCAGCGGGCTCGCTTGGCGCTCTTCAGGACCAAGATCGCTGCCGTATGCGAGGGTCCGGTGCTCGGGTTCGGTCTCGGGCATGGTATCGAGACCCTTTTTGTACACTACTAACTTCGATGGCGGCCATTCGTCTGGCCGGTCTGGCCCTTCGTCCAACTGGTCCTCGCGCGAGTCCGGCAGCTCGGGGGACGCTGTTTGGGCAAAGGCAGACGCCATGCGGGTGGGCCAACGCCCCGCGGGGTCGATCGACTTGCACATGCTCGAAAGCCCGTCGTGATGTGGCTCGTTGCCCGCCGACGTGGCCGACGACCAGCGCTTGCACACGGACACTTCGCTCGGGCAGGGTCGAGGGGTGGCGAGCCCGCCCACGACTGTGCGATCGCTCGAACCCGTCGGCGAAGCCCGACGCTCAGCCTGCAAGGATGGACGGGAGCTGTGGCGCTTGCCCGAGGCGCGAGCCGGCGCGGCCGAGCAGCTGCGAGCGCTCGGTCGGGTGGGCATCGGTGGATTCGTGGATGGGGGCCGAGACGGCGAGGGGCCGTGGTTGCTGCGCGAGCGGGCCGATCGAGCGCTGGCGGCCTTGCTCGGCGAGCATGAGGATCAGCCGCTCGAGTGGCGCAGCGCGGTCGAACTGGCCGCGAGCTTGGCCCGAGCGCTGGCTGGCGCCGAGTCGCGCGGCGTGTATCCGGGCTTGATCGCGCCCGGCTCGATCGTGATCGCGCCGAGCGTGTGGCATCGCGCCGAGGCGTGGGTTTGCGCGATGGTGGGCGCCGAGCCGGCCGCCGATCAGGTCGCGCCGCTGCGACGCGAGTGGTTGACGCCGGCCGCCGCCGCAGGGCAGGTCGACGACGCGAGCTCGAATCGGTGGTTGCTCGGGCTCTTGCTTTATCGGTTGCTCGCCGGTCGTGGCCCGTTCGTGGGGCTCGGGTTGCGCAGCTCGCGGGCGATCGCGTCGGGCAGCGGCGGCACGCCCTGGCT
>DATLLB010000372.1:0-5571 GCA_035538075.1 Enhygromyxa sp. | reverse complement strand
CAGCAACGCCGTCGCCACGTTCGGCTGACTGACGCCGGACTCGAGCTTGCCCAGCGCCTGGCGCGAGATGCCGACCTGAGCGGCGAGCTCAGCTTGGCCGAGCCCGAGGGCTTCGCGAGCTTCACGCAGACGCGAGCGAAGTTCGGTCATGCCCCTCGGTAACCTTAAGTTGTCACCATGACAACTTAAATTTACTGACTTGCCCACAGAGTCTCGATCCGAGGGCTTCGGCTCAGCGTCCTCTCGGCGTTCAGGGCCCGATCAGTACACGACCAGATCGTCGAGCGAGCGCAGCTCGAGCGCGCCGAGCTGCGCGAGCGCGGTCATGTCCATGCGCGAGGTGTCGCCGACACACACCACCGCCAGCGGAGCCTGCTCGAGCGGCTGCACGAACGCGCTCAGCTCATCGATCGTCAGCTCGCGCAGACCGGCCAGCACCTCCGGGCGCGGATCCTCGCTCAGCTCGCGCAGCCGCCAGCTCTCCGCGGTCGGCCCGTAACCACGAAAGCGCACGCGCCCGCCGAGCAGGCGCTCGATCGCCGATCCACGCGCCCGCTCGAACCGCTGCGTCTGCATCGGGAAGCTGCGCAGCAGCCCGAGCATCAGCGCGACCGCCTCGACGCAGCGATCGGGCCGCGACGCCGCGCTGGCCCAGACCAGGTTCTGATCATCGAGCCGCGTGCCCGCGGAGTGCCCCGCATGCGCAGCGTAGGCGAGCCCCCGCGACTCACGGACCTCTTGAAACACGAGCCCGGCCTGACCGCCGATGTACTCGTGAAACACCCGATAGAGGGCCGAGCGCTGCGGGTCGTAGCTCTCGCTCGGCGCATAGATGCCGATCTTGGTCTGCGCCGCCTCGTGGTGGATCACGAAGATTCGCACGGCGCTCGGGGTGAGGTGCTCGGCGTCGAAGCGCACCGGCTGCAACGCCGGAGTTGGTGTGGCCGCACGATCGAGCCCGAGCCGCTCGACCAGCTCCGGCTGCTCGTGCGGGCCCGCGTAGAAGATCACACGCTCGCGCTCGAGCAGCGCTCCGGGTCCGGCTCGCAATTCGTCGAGTCCGAGCGCGAGCACCTGCTCGTTGGTCAGCGCTTCGCACAGATAGGGGCTCGCCGATCCACGCAGCGCCCACTGCTTGAGCACCTCGAACTTGAAGTCGGTGGTCTCGCGTCGTTGCTTGCGCTTGCCGACCACGTCCTCGGCCCAGCGCTCGCGCTCATGCTCGCCCAGCGCGGGCGCACGCAGTCGCTCGAACACCAGCGGCAGGACGCGCTCGAGCACCGGCGCTCGGCCGGCCAGGCTGATGTCGGTCTGCTGCCGGCGACAGTCGACCGAGACCGCCGCGGCCTCGTGAAACAGCGCGCGTCGATAGCCCTCGAGATCGAGCGAGCCCACGCCCGCGCGTGACCACAGCGCGAAGGCCTTGGCCAGCACCGGATCGTGGGCGCTGCCGGTGTAGAAGCGCAGCGTCAGCTGAAATAGATCGTTGTTGGGGTTGGGCGTGCGATAGAGCCGTCCGGCCGGCGTGTCCCGCTGCTCGAAGTCCACGCCCGCGCGCAGCACCTGCAAATCGAGCGGCGGCGTGTCGAGGGCCATGACCTCGTGAAACAACGCCGAGTGCGAGACCGCGTCGAGCTTCAGCTCGCGCAGGCCGAACACGGGGATCTTGCTGACCGGCGGATCGCCGTCGCGGCGCAGCGCGACCACCCGATCGTCGCCGAGCCAGCGTCGCGCGGCCTCGACCACCTGCTCGCGGCTGATCTGCTCGAGCCGCGCGAGCCGAGTGCGGACCAGCTCCCAGTCGCGCTCGAAGATGAACGCGTCGATCATCAAGGCCGCACGCGCGCCGTTGCTCTCCAGCCGACGCAGCTCGCCGACCTCGAAGTTGGCGATCAACGCCTCGAGATCATCCTGGCGAAACTCGCCCGCGCGCAGGGCCTCGACCTGCTCGAGCAGCAGGGCCTCGACCTCCTCCAAGCTCTGCCCCACGCGCGGACGACCCCAGACCGTCTCGCTGCCGCCGTGGCTGCGCATGCTCGGGTAGGCGCCCGCGCTGCGGACCTTCTGCGGCTGCTCGACACGCGGCTCGAGCAGCCCGGTCGAGCTGTTGTCGAGCATCATGTCGGCGAGCAGCAGAGGCTCGGCGTCGGGGTGGTCGCGCGGGACCGTGCGCCAGATCAGCCGAATCTCTTCATCGCCGCGATGCACGATGTCGACGCGGCGCTCGCCATGAATGGGGTGGGGCGCCGGGAATTCGCAGGCGGGCAGCGGCCGCGCCCGGAGCCCGCCAAAGTGACGCTCGATCAGCTCGAGCGTGCGCTCGGGATCGAGGTCGCCCGCGAGGATCACCGCCATGTTGTTGGGCACATACCAGCTCGAGAAGAAGCGCTCGGTCGCGGCGATCGACGGCGCGAGCAGATGCGCGACCTCGCCGAGCACGTCACGGCTGTAGGGATGGCCGGCCCACACCAGCGCGTTGCCGGCCATCGCCAGCGCGCGACCGGGATCATCGAGCGCGCGGTTCTTCTCTTCGATGATGGTCTCGAGCTCGGTCGGGAAGCCGCGAAACACCGGCTCACGAAAACGATCGCCCTCGTGCCGAGCCCAAGCCTCGAGCCGGTTGCTGGGCACGTCGACCACATAGACGGTGCGATCGTGCGAGGTGAATGCGTTGAGCCCCTCGCCGCCGAGCAGCCCGTACGCCTGCTTGAGCTCGTTGGCGATCGCCCAGCGATTGGCGGCTTGATTCTCCGCGTCGATCTCCGCGAGCAGGGCCGGGCGCCGCTCGACGTCGATCTCGCGCAGCCGCTCGTAGAGCTCGCGCAGCCGCGCGAGGTGGACCTGCTCCGCGTCGGCGTCGCGGGTGCCGAGCGAGCGCGTGCCCTTGTTGGCGAGCATGTGCTCGAGGTAATGCGCGAGCCCGGTCGCCTCGGCCGGCTCGTGGGCGGCGCCCGCTCGCACCGCGACGCGACACGAGACCCACGGCTCCTCATGGTTCTCGCTCAGATACACGCTCAGGCCGTTGTCCAGCGTGTGGATGCGAACGGCCATGTCGGGGATCGCGGCGGTGTGCACCGCGTCCACCGTAGCCGCGAATCTAGCCGGCGTCACCGGTTTATGGCCTCGCACCCGACCGGCGCCGCGCCGGTCACCGACGTACTTCGAAGCGCTCGAATTCTCCGGTCGCAGCGCTCCAGCTGGGCTCCAGCGCCTCCACGCGGGCGTGCGGCGGACCGTCGTGGCACCACTCGAGCAGCGCGTCGAGCTGCGCGCGTGGGCCCTCGGCGATCAACTCCACCGAGCCGTCGTGGCGGTTGCGGACCCAGCCCGTGAGCCCCAGTCGAGTCGCGGTCGCACGCGTGCTGGCCCGGTAGCTCACGCCCTGCACGCGACCGCGGATGCGCAGCGAGAGTCGCTCCATGCCGCGATTCTACGTTACGCCGCCCACCTCCAACAGCGCCTGCAGGGCGTTGGGGTCGACCGGCTTGGTCATGTGAAAGTCGATCCCAGCTTCGCGCGAGCGCAGGCGATCACCTTGTTGCCCGTAGCCCGTGACCGCGACGATCGGTGTGCGTTGAAAGTCTCGCTGCGCACGCAGACGCCTGGCGACGTCGTAGCCGGAGATGTCGGGCAGCCCGATGTCGAGGATGATGACGTCCGGGTGATACGCGCTGGCGACCGTGAGCGCCGAATTACCGTCGTAGACGCAGCGGACCGAGAAGCCCGACACCTGCAGCAGCATCGCGATGCTCTCGGCCGCGTCGACGTTGTCGTCGACGATCAGCACGCGCCGCTCGCCGCGTTCGCGCGCGGGCGGGCCCTCGCTGACGCGGGGCCGGCCGAGCGTGCCGCCGACGTCGGTGTCGGCCGGGAACCGCACGATGAATTCGCTGCCGCGACCGAGCCCCTCGCTGGTGGCCGTGACCGTGCCGTTGTGCAGCTCGACCAGCTGCTTCACCAGCGTGAGGCCGATGCCGAGCCCACCTTGCGCGCGCGTCGGTGAGGCGTCGGCCTGCACGAACAGCTGAAAGATGCGACCGAGCATGCTCGGCTCGATCCCGGTGCCCTGGTCCCTGATCCGCAAGATCACGTCATTGCCGTCCTGCTCGGCGCTCAGCCAGATGCGGTCGGGCTTTGGCGTGTACTTGGCCGCGTTGGTGAGCAGGTTCGAGATGATCTGCGAGAGCCGCACGAGATCGGCGTTGACGGTGATCGGCTCCGGCGGCATCGAGACGATCAGCTCGTGGCCGCGCGCCTCGATCAGCGGTTCGGCGGTCTCCACTGCGCGGGTCACCGCGGCGGACAGATCGAAGCATTCCTTGCGCAGCTCGATGCGGCCAATGATGATGCGCGAGACATCGAGCAGATCATCGACCAGCCGCACCATGTGATGCAATTGCCGATCGATCATCTCCTGCGCGCGCAGGCGCATGTGATCGTTGGCGGCCGGCAGCTTGAGGATCTGCATGGCGTTGCGAATCGGCGCGAGCGGGTTGCGGAGCTCGTGCGCCAGGGTGGCCAGGAATTCGTCTTTTTGCCGATCGGCGGCGGCCAGCTCCTCGAGCCGCAGACGTAGCTCGCGCTCGAGCAGCTTGCGCTCGGTGATGTCCACGATCGCGCTGAGGGCCAGCACGCCTTCGTCCGTCTCGATCGGGTTGAGACCGATCTCGACCGGGAACTCGGTACCGTCCTTGCGTCGCCCATAGAGGTCCCGGCCCGCGCCCATCGGCCGCGACTCGGGGTCGTGGAAGAAGCCGCTGCGGAAGTCCGGGTGCTCCCGGCGAAAGCGTTCGGGCACCAGCATCTCCACCGGCCGGCCGATCAGCTCCTCGCGCGTATAGCCAAACAGTTTCTCGGCCTGCGAATTGACCAATACGATCTGGCCACTTTGGTCGACCATGACCATGCCGCTCGGCGCGGACTCAATCGCCAGGCGAAAGCGACGCTCGGCGCGCTTGCGCTCGGTGATGTCGACAATGGCACTGAGGATCAGCATGCCGCGCTCCGTGCGAATCGGGTTGAGGCCGATCTCGACTGGAAATTCGGTGCCGTCCTTGCGTAGCCCGTAGAGGTCGCGCCCGGCGCCCATTGGCCGTGCTCGAGCTTCGCCGAAGAAGCCCGCGCGCAAGCCCGGATGGGTGGATCGGAATCGTTCGGGTACCAGCATTTCGACGAGGCGACCGACCAACTCGTCCCGCGAATAGCCAAATAGTTTCTCGGTCTGCGAGTTGACCAGAATGATGTGTCCATCTTCGTCAATGACGACGATCGCGTTCGGCGCCGCCTCGACGAGCAGACGAAACGTTTCATCGGAGGGTGACGTGGAGTGCATCGCGGACAGCTTCTCACAACATAGATCCGCGCATCACAGGTGTCGATGGCGCGCGGCCCCGCCGAGTGGCCGAGCGGCCTCGGGCTCCGCGATGCCGCGCGCCCGGAGCAGCCCAATGCGGCCATGGGCGAGCGTGCGAGGCTCGTTCGAGCTCGCATGCCGGGAGGTTTGACGTTCGCGTCGCCGAAGTGCGACGCTCGAGCCATGATTTCGAGGGCGCTCGCACTGCCGCTTGGGTG
>DATLLB010000371.1:0-6016 GCA_035538075.1 Enhygromyxa sp. | reverse complement strand
GTTTGAGGCGCCGGGCCTGGCGACCCTGGCGCGAAGCGAGGAGGGAGTGTGTCGGGCACACTCGACCGACGAGCGACAAAGCCAGGGGCGTCAGGAACAAGCCCCAAACCATCAAAATCACTGCGGCGCGGTACTAGCTCGCTCGGGCAACTCGGGCGGGCTGTGCGAGGAACTCCACGGCGGCTTGCAGGGCGCCAAGGTCACGCAGGATCCGGCGGTGACCGAGGCCATCGAGGGCGACCAACTCGGCCTGCGGCCAGTGCCCGCGGATCGCCTCGGCCTCGCGAAACGGGACCTCCCGATCGTCGCGGCTGTGCAGCAGCAAGACCGGATGACGCAGCGCGAGCGCGGCGACGTCGAGCTCCTCGGCCGGGCGTCCGACCGTGCGCTCCATCTGCTCGAAGAACGCCCGCTCGGCGCCGGTCGAGAGCCGCACGTGCGCCGCGAAGCCATGCAGCACGCGATCGATCGCCGACGGGCTAGCGATCAGCACGGCCCGCTCGGCTCGCAGCCCGCTGGCGAGGGCCAGCGCCGCCGCGGCGCCGCCCATCGAGTGTCCGATCACCGCGGTGAAGGGCCCGTACAGTCGATCGGCCTCGAGCAGCGTGCGGGCGAACTCGCCGATGTGCGTGTGATCGCCGAGCGAGTGACCGTGCGCGGGCGCGTCGAGGGCGATGAGCTCGAAGCCAGCCGCAGTCGCGAGCTCGGCGAGCGCCCCCCACTGGGTCGCGCGGCCCTCCCAGCCGTGCATGGCGAGGATCCGCGGACCGCCTCGACCAAAGCGCAGCGCCGACACGCCTTCGCCGAGCGCGAAACGCTGAGCGCTGCGCTCGGCCACCGCTTCGCGCTCGGGCGGCGCGTGCCGTCGCGGCCTGGTGAACAGCTGTCGAGCGAGCTGGGCCGAGAGCCCGGGCGCGACTGGTCCAAGCAGGCGGTGGGTCCAACGCAGGAGTGGCAGCGGGTTGACCATGGCCGAGATTGTGGCTGGCGGTGGTCGTGCGTCCAACGCATGATGGTCATAGTCGTCATGACTCAGATGCATCTCGCGGCGATCGACCTCAACCTGCTCGTGACGCTCGACGTGCTGCTCGCCGAAGAGAGCGTGACCGCGGCCGCTCGGCGCTTGCGGTTGACACAGTCGGCGGTGAGCCGCTCGCTGGCCAAGCTGCGCGAGCTGTTCGACGACGAGCTGTTCGTGCGCACGGGCGCGGGCATGCGGCCGACGAGGCGCGCGCTCGAGCTGGCCGCGCCGCTGCGACGCACGCTCGGTGAGCTGGGCGCGCTGCTCGAGCCGCGCGAGCGCTTCGATCCCGCGACCGCGCAGCGGACCTTTCAGATCGCGTCACTCGACTACACGCAGCTGACCCTGCTCGCGCCCTGGTCGGCACGGCTGCCCGAGCGGGCGCCGGGCATCAACCTCGCGGTGCGACAGTTGTCGGTGCAGTCCAAGCGCGACCTCGAAGCCGGGACCCTCGACGTCTATGTCTCGCCGCGCGTGCGCACGGCCGCGGGCGTCGTGTGGACGCACCTGCACGACGAGGACTACACCTGCGTGGTCTGGGAGGGCCACGCGAGCAAGCGCCTGTCGCTGTCGCGCTACGCCCAGCTCGAGCACATCCTGGTCGCGCCCGGCGAGCGGCCGGGAGGGATCGTCGATCGGGTGCTCGCCGAGCAGGGCGTGACGCGGCGGGTCAGCGTGCAAGTGCCGACCTTTCTGATCGTGCCGTACTTGTTGATCGACACCCAGCGCGTGGTCACGCTGCCGCGAACGATCGCGCAGTACTTCGTCGAGCATCATCCGCTGCGGCTGCTCGAGCCGCCGATCGAGCTGCCGCACAACTCGATGTATCTCGGCTGGCACGAGCTTCACCGCGACGATCCGGGCCACGCGTGGCTGCGCACCCAGCTGACGCAGATGGCCGCCGAGCGCTGAGCGTCACTCGGCGTACATGCGCAGCTCGTTGACGGCGACGTCCCGCATCTCGCAGACGTCCCGATAGTCGACGCTGCGCATCATCACGTAGCCGTCACCCAGCAGCGTCGCCTTCCAGTTGCGACGCGGGTGGCCGATCGGCAGCAGATCGGTGACCACGAGCCCCGGCCCGCAGCGCTGGCGCACGCGATCGAGCCCGTCGATGCGAGTGATCCGGCCCTGCCCTTGCGCGCGCTTGAACACCGAGCACACATGATACTTGCGCAGCGGCACGGCCTCGAACGAATGCCAGCAGACCGCCCGCGCCCACTCTCGGTAGATGTCGATGTCGTTGGCGTAGTTGATCGCGTCCATCAGCTTGCCGCCGCCGCTGCGGCAGGCGATCTCGCTGAACACGGCCTCGCCTTGGCGGTTCTTGAACCATTCCATGTGCGCGAAGCCGGTGCCCATGCGCAGGGCCTCGAGCACCTGGCGGCCGAGCGCGATGCCGACCTCGAGCGCGGGAATGTAGGGGTCGCGCACGGTGATCTGCGCGGGGCTGATCCATTGGATCGTGCGCCCTTGCAGCGGCGGTGGGTGGTACTGCGTGACGCTCTCGAACACGGCCTTGCCGTCGATCGCGACCACGTCGTAGGTGAACTCGGAGCCGTCGATGAACTCCTCGATGCTGACCTCCGCGACATGGCTCATGGTTGCGAGCTTGGCCTGCGCCTGCGCCTCGTCGTCGACCCGCCAGGTGTCCGCGGTGCCGGCTCCGGCGACCGGCTTGAGCACGACCGGGTAGCCGATCGCACGCGCGGCCTCCAGCACGCCGTCGACCGTGTGCGCCCGCGCGAAGCGAGGCACTCGCACGCCCGCGGCCGCGAGCCGCTCCTTCATGATCGGCTTGTCGCGAAAGCCCAGCGCGGTGTCGCGGTCCATGCCGGGCACGCCGACCGCCTCGCGCACGGACGCGGCGAGCAGCACCAGCGGCTCCCACAGGGTCTCGACCCGGTCGGCGCCGATCGCCTGCGCGAGCTCGATCAAGCGGCCGCGCGCTCGCTCCTCGTCCATCATGCCGGGCAGCTGCACGTAGTCGTGGAGGTACCGCTTGACCTTGTCGGGCAGCGCCGCGACCGGCATCTCGCCGACGCCGTACACCTGCGCGCCGACCTCGGCCAAGCCGCGCGTGAAATCCAGCATCTCCTCGGGGTAGTGGGGGGAGAGGAAAATGACCTTCATTCGCGCAGAGGATCGCTCAGGATCGGTGCCTTGCGATAGCCCGACCGGAGCCCCCCTGCGGGGGGCACCACCTGCGGCCGAAGCTCACGAGCCGATCCGCTTCGCTCGCGAAGCGAGCGAACGGCCGCGAAGCGGCCGCACGCGGCTAAGTCTTCGGCTGGCCGCCGGGGGGCCCAACGAGTCGCATTAACGCCTCGACGTGCTCGTCTCGCGCGCCCATCCCCTCGAGCGCGTCGGCGAGGCGCAGCACGTACTCGAGGTTCGGCCCGCTCGGACCGACGCAGCGACACACCTGCTCGGCGATCGCGTCGAGCGGAGCCTCGCCCAACCAGTTGGGGTTCTCGGGCGTGGCCAGGTAGACCAGCACGTCGGCGATCGAGCCGCCCGCGTGCGTGACCTCGACGCGATGGCGCACGTAGCCGCCCTGCTCGCGAAAGTCGAGGCTCGCGAGCACCTCGTGCTCATGCCCGGGCGCGACGCGATACACGGTCCCCCAGCAGCGCTCATGCTCGCTCGCAGGCACCAAGGTCACGACGCGGCCCGGTGCGCCCGGCACTCCGCGGTGATCGGTCGAGCCCTGCCAGAAACGACGCGTGTACCCGCGCACGAACCCGTGGTGGCACTCGGCATGGGCGAAGGCCGGACGCCAGACCAGCGATCCGTAGCCGAAGATCCACAGCGGGTCGGTCATCGGGAGTCGACCATCCATACACCAGCGTTTACACTGCCGACCATGCCGCAGCGAGGTCCCGCGGTGCTCACGCTGGCGCTGCTGATGGCCGTGATCGGCGGAGCCTGCCGCAAGCAGGCGACCCCGGTCGAAGCGGCCGATCAAGCCCCGCGCGTCGACGACAGCGAAGAGGTCGACGCGACCGCGGTGTGTACGGCCGGCTGCGAGCGACTCGAGCGTTGCGTGCCGGAGCTGGCCAGCGACATCGACGGTGATCCCTCGGTGGTCGCCGAGCGGCTCGCGCGAGCGTGCGAGCCGGCCTGTCAGGGCTTCGCCGATCAGGACTCGGCGCTGGCCGTGCGCGACTGCTTGAACTTGAATTCGTGCACGTCCTTCTGGGGCTGCGTGGGCACGGCCCCCGCACGACCGTGGTTGGCCGCGGTCGCGCCGGTCGGCGAGCGCACGTGCGAGAACCTGTGCAGCCAGGCCAGCGCCTGTGCGATCGCCAAGGTGTGCGAGAGCGAGAGCGGCGGTCGCAAGCCGCGATCGAGCAAGCCCGGCAAGGGCGACGCCGAGCTGTCGGACGGACCCGAGCCCGGCTCGACCGGCGACACCGTCGTCGATCCCGAGTGCATGCGCGACGAGGTGCTGCGCAGCGAGCTCGACGAGCGCTGCCTGCTCTCATGCCGCGCGTTGCCGGAGGACAGCCGCGCCCGCACCGAGCTGATCGGGTGCATCGATCACGTCTCGTGCGACGGGCTGCTCGCGTGCCTCGATGGTTGGGCAGAGACCAGCTACGAGGACGCGACCGGCCCGACGCCGGGCATCAGCGCCAGCTGTGACGGCTTCTGTACGCGGGCGATCGTGTGTGGAGCGGCCGACAGCCAAGTCGAGCTCGAGCCCGAGGATCTCGACGAGCTCAAGCAGACCATGACCAGCACCTACGTCGAGTGTGCGGTGCAGTGCGAGAAGGATCTCGAGGCCGGCGGCGAGTCGACCCGCGCCGCGTTCGACAAGTGCACCGCCGTCGACAGCTGCGATCAATTTGCCAGCTGCGCAGATGAGGTCTGAGTGTGAGCGACTGGACCGAGCGGTTGATCGCAGGCAGCCCCGGCCTGGCTCGACATCCGCACGGCCGCACGATCGCCGCGATCGCAGGTGAGGCGCTCGCGGCCGTCGATCCGCGCGCGTGCGTGCTTCGTTCGACGCACCTGCTGCGCAAGCCCGCGGGCGAGGCCGCGGTGATCGGCGAGTACGTGTTCGATCTGGCGGCGGAGCCCGAGCGCGCCGGGCCGCACGAGCACGGCTCGATCCACGTGTTTGGAGCGGGCAAGGCGAGCGCCGCGATGGCCTCGGCGTTGCTCGAGCGCTTCGGCGCGCGCGTGGCTGGTGGGTTGGTGATCGTCAAGCACCCGCCGAGTGATCTCGAGCCGCGGCGGGTCGACGATCCCGAGGGCGTGATCGGGCGCGTGGGTGCGGTGGAGATCATGCTCGGCGATCACCCGATCCCCGGCCCGCGCACGGCTGCAGCGACGGCGAGGCTGCGCGAGCTCGCGGCGCGTGTGGGCGCGCGCGACCTGGTGCTGTGCCCGATCTCCGGCGGCGCCTCGGCCCTGCTCAGCGAGCCTGTTCAAGCCGTCCCGCCGGAGCTCTGGTCCGAGCTGCACGCGCTCTTGCTCGCGCGCGACGTGTCGATCCAGGCGATCAACAAGCTGCGTCGTCGCTTCGACGCGCTCAAGGCTGGCGGGCTCGCGCGGCTGC
Source organism: Enhygromyxa sp. (assembly GCA_035538075.1). Taxonomy (GTDB): domain Bacteria; phylum Myxococcota_A; class Polyangia; order Nannocystales; family Nannocystaceae; genus Plesiocystis. Next base: position 431 of record DATLLB010000371.1, on the reverse strand, counting down.
TCGCGCCTGCGACCGTGGTCGGGTTGATCATCTCGGACGTCGTCGGAGACGAGCTCGCGCTGATCGGCTCGGGACCGACCGTGTACCCGAGCGCGCGCGAGGACGACGAGTATCGAGCGCTGCTCGTCGAGCTCGAGGATCGGCTCGCGGACGCGAGCGAGCCGCTGCGTCGCGCGCTCGAGCAACCTCCGCCGCTGCATGAGCACCCGCGGATCGACGGCCGACCGCAGGGCGTCCATCAAGTGCTGCTAGCTCGCAACGGCGACGCGCGCGAGGCTGCGTGCCGTCGCGCTCGCGCCGAAGGGCTCGACAGCATCGTCGTGCTGCCAGCCCTCGGCGGGCTCGCGGCCGACGAAGGTCGCCGACTCGCACAGCTGCTCGCGAGCATGCCCGCCGATCTCCCGGTCGCCCCGCCCTGCTGTCTGGTGACC
>DATLLB010000370.1:0-3700 GCA_035538075.1 Enhygromyxa sp. | reverse complement strand
ACCCGACCGAGGCCGGCGTGTTGACGAGACCGATCCACGCCACGTTGCCGTAGCCGAGTCGGCCCTCGTTGCCCTTGCCCCAACACTAGACCTCGCCGCTCTCCAGCACCGCGCAGGTGTGGAACGAGCCGCCCTCGGTCGCGATGAACGCCGTCGGCCCGCCGAGCTCGAGGAAGCCGACGCTGCTGGGCGTCTCGTCGTCGCCGATGATGTCGACGTTGCCGTAGCCGAGCTGACCATCGCTCGCGCGACCGAAGCAGCGCACCTCGCCGCCGGCATAGCGCACGCACGTGTGCGAGATGCTGCCCTGGACGGACACGATCGGCCCGCCGATCTCGACCATGCCGAGGCTGCCGGCCGGCTCGTCGTCGCCGATGTTGTCCTCGGTCGCGTAGCCGGTCCGTCCGTCGTTGCCGTTGCCCCAACAGCTCAGCGCGCCCGTGCTGAGGCGCGCGCAGGTGTGGTTGCCGCCCATGCCGACCTCGGCGACCGCGTTGGCGGTGCAGTCGTTGCTGCAGCCGTCGTTGTCCTCGTCGTTGCCGTCGTCGCACTCCTCGTTGTCGGCCCACACGAACCCGTCACCACAGGTCGCGGCCGTGCACTGGGTCGTGCAGTCGTCGGTGTCGTCGGCGTTGCCGTCGTCGCAGTCCTCGCCCGGGCCCGGATCCCCGTCGCCGCAGCCGTTCTCGACGCAGCCGGGCAGGCACTGCATGCCGGGGCCGATCAGGTCTGCGCCGGGATCACACTGCTCGACGCCCTCGAACAGGTTGGCGTCGCCGCAGATGTTGAGCAGGCACATCAGCGTGCACTCGGCCGAGTTGGAGTTGAAGGCCCCGTTGTCGCACTCCTCGACCTCGAACCACAGCGCTCCGTCGCCGCAGCTCGCAAACACGCAAGAAGTCAGGCAGTCGTCGTTGTCGTCCTGGTTCGCGTCGTCGCAGTCCTCGCCCGGATCGACGATGGCGTTGCCGCAGGTGCCGGTCGTGCAGTCGGTGTTGCAGCCGTCGCCGTCGAACGGGTTGCCGTCATCGCACTGCTCGCCGGGCCCCGCGAAGCCGTCGCCACACACGTTGATCATGCAGCCGGGCACGCACGCTTCATTGGGGCCGATGCCGCCGAAGCCGGGATCGCACTCCTCGACGCCGACGAACAGGAACCCGTCGCCGCACAGGTTGAACAGACAATCGTTGGTGCAGCCGTCTTCGTTGCTGCCGTTCTGATCGTCGCAGTCCTCGTTCCAGTCGACGAAGCCGTCGCCACAAAAGCCGCCTTCGGTCTCGGTCTCGGTCTCGGTCGGATCACCGTCGCCGTCGCCCGTCTCCTCGAAGCTGTACGAGGTCGCGGCGTAGTCCGTGTCGACGTAGAGCACCGCGTCCGTGCGGCCACAACCCGCCGCGCCGATCACCACACCCACCCCGATGATGGCCCCCACAAACCCCGAGTCGAGCCCAGAGTTTGCGGTCCAGGCGCCCCCACGCCGCGAATCAGTCCGCATGGTCGCGAATGTACACCGCGGCCACGCCTTTGTCCGGGTGTTCGAGCGGCCTGCAAAGGCACGTCTCCCCGAGCAATCGCCGTGTGAAGGATCCGCGGCTCGGGGTCATGTAGCGCGCCGGCTCTGCGACCGCGCGACCACCAGGACCCGGTTTTCCCAGCCGGTCACGCGCCCGATCAGACCAAAGCCGACGATGCCGGCACGCAGGATCGGGTCGCGCTGGTTCTTGGCGAGGAGCTCGCGCATCGGGGTCGAGCGTGGCTCGATCTCGAGGACCTCGAACTCGCGGTCGCGCAGGATCGTCGTCCATGCTCGCCGGCCGAATTTGAAGATGTGGGTGCCTGGATGCACGCCCACGTCGGCCTCGCGCTCGGGCGCGAGGCGACCGCGCAGAAACAGCACATGGTGATAGACGCTCTCCTGCGCCGGGGTCTCGGCGATCAGCACCCCGCCGGGCCGCAGCACGCGAGCGACCTGATCGAGGAATTGATCGGGTCGATCCATGTGCTCGATGACGTTGAACGCCGCGACCACGTCGAGCGAGTCGTCGGCGAAGCTCGAGTCGAGCGTGGTCAGGCTGACCGCCCCCGGCATCCGCCGGTTGGCCTCGGCCACCGCGGTGTCCGACAGATCGGCACCGCGCGCCTCGAACCCGGCGCCGCGAGCCTGGTAGACGAAGTCGCCGTGCATGCAGCCGACCTCGAGCAGCCGCGGGTGACTCTCGGGCCGGGCGTGCCGCATGAGGTGGTGCAGGCGCGTGGCGTTCTCGGTGTGGACCGTGGCCTCGACCGAGAGATAGGCCTCTTCGTTGTCGGGGTTGAACTGCTCACTGAAGCGGGTGGGGTCGCACCACAGCACCGTGCAGTGCGGGCAGCGGCGAATCTCGAAGCGCGGACGATGGAGGTGCACCGGCGCCTCACGGTAGCCGCAGAAGACACAGTCGGGCTGGGCGTGGGCGTGGGCCACGGTCGCAGCTTACGTCGGTCCGGCGGCGATCACCATCGCGAGCTCGAGCGCTCACAGCGTCCGATCGAAGAAGCCCAGGATCTTCGCCCACGCGTCCTCGGCCACCGCCGCGTCGTAGCGAACTTGAAAGAACGGCCAAGTCAGCACGGTCGCGATCGGATGATCGCCATCGGTCAAGAACGAGTGCCCGACCGTGGCGTAGCTGTGCACCTCCGGCTCGGCTTGCCCGAGCACGCGCATGCGCTCGCGCAAGCGCTCGCCGTTGCCCCGGAAGATGCGATCGCGGCCGCCGTAGCAGGCGATGATCGGCGGGCTGCCGCGCAGCACTTCTTCGGGCGGGAGATCGCCGTAGTTGCTCGACACCGCCGCGAAGCGTCGACCGACTGCGAGCGCCAGGCCGCCGCCGATACAAAAGCCGATCACGCCGATGCGCCGCTCGTCGAGCTTGGCCTCGCCGCTGAGCCAACGCTTGGCCTCGTCGAGCCGCTCGGCGAACGGGCCCTCACCGCTCTCGATCGTTGCGAGCGCGCGACGAATGCAGGCGGGCTTGAAGCGGTTCGCAAACAGATCGGGCCCGACCGCGGCGTAGCCGGCCGCGGCGAAGCGATCGACCACGCGATCGATCTCGGGCTGGCGCCCGAACAGCTCGTGGATCACCACCACGCCGCGCTCGGCCGCAGCGGGCAGCGACGCGTAGCCGGGCGTCGGGGGACCATCGGAGCGACCAATTTGAACATCGACACCGGGCATGGGGTGAAGCGCTATCTAACACGACGAGAGGTCGGCTGATACTCTGCTCCCATGGGCGACGCTCCGCTCCGGCGCATGATTGGCCTGCTCGGCCTGAGCGTCAGCGCGTGCCGTGGGCCGGACATCATCGAGCCGGATGGGGACATCACCACCAAGAGCGAGTCGCCGCCGCTCGACGAGTCCGAGTCGGAGACTGGCGACGTGATCGAATTCGACCCGCTGGTCTGCGGCTCGTGGCAGCCACCCGAAGCGGTCGCGGCTGGCGAGCTGCCGGGCGAGCAGGACTGCGGCGAGCTGTGCCCGATGTTCACCGACGTCGCGCTCGCGGCCGGGCTCGGCACCATGCAGTACCGGCCCACGCACCCGTCCGAGCGCGAGTGCATCTTCCCGTATCCGACCGAGAGCGGGCTCAGCCAAAACCACGACTGCGAGCCGCAGTGGTTCACCGGTGGCGCGAGCGTGGCCGACGTCGACGACGACGGCTGGCCC
>DATLLB010000369.1:0-5173 GCA_035538075.1 Enhygromyxa sp. | reverse complement strand
GTGGACCTCGGCGCACGGTATACGCTGGTGCTCGAGCTGTTGATCGAGGCCGGCGAGCACGAGGCCGTGGCGACCCGGGCTCGTCAGGTGCTCGCCGACTCGAGCATGGATCCGGCCGATCGTGTGCGTTGGGAGCTCGAGTACTTGCTGGGTCGCGCGGAGGCGGGACGTGGCGATCGAGCGGCCGCGACCGAGGCGTTCCAGCGGGCGCTCGAGTTCTGCACGGGGCCCGATGGCAACCCGGCCCGGGCCGCGCTCGTGCGCGAGCAGCTGGACGCCCTGCAATAGCGGGAGGACGATCGAAACCGGTCGCTCGTGGTACGACCACTTCGTGAGCGTCTGCCGTCCTCTCGCGCCCGGTCTGCTCGCGCTCGGGCTCGGGCTCGCGGGCAGCTGCTCGAGCGTCGACGAGGACCCGACCGCGCTCGCGCTCGACGACGATCCGCACGCGTACGTGAGCAGCCGGGCGTATCGACGGGCGATCCTCGAGCGCGACCTGGTCACGCCCGAGCCGATCTACGCGCGCGTGCGGCTGCGCCACTACGCGTCGGCCGATCCCGGCAGCTGGGACGAGCTGCCCGAGGTCGACTGGCCGACGCTGCCGATCACGACCGACGACGCCGCACACATGGCGGGGACCCAGCAGCTGCCGGAGCTCGAGTTTCCTGCGCCGCTCGGCGTGGGCCTCGACGTCGACGCGCTGCCGACCACGCGCGAGCAGTGGATCGCGCTCGGCGAGCGGGTGTTCTTCGAGTATCCGATGTCGGCCGCCCCCTCGCTCGGTCGCGCGCTGCGGGCCGGCGTCGATCTGCGCGAGTACGGGGTCATCGAGCATGACGGCGCGTACGTGGGCCTGCGCTTCGTCGACTACGGCGGGCGCACGGGCGTGGCGGTGACCTGCGCGAGCTGTCACGCGTCGCTGGACGAGAGCGGTCGCCCGAGCGGGGTTCGGGCCAATCGCAATTTCGATCTCGGTCGCCTGCGCCTCGAGCAAGGCGGCGCGACCGAGCAGCACGCCGTCGACGCGACGCCGCGCGAAGATCTGGCCAGGCTCGGTCCGGGCCGCAGCGACGTGCAGAACGACGACGTGTTCAACCCCTACGCGTTCGCGGACTTCGGCGGGATCGCGGACATGCCGTATCTGCATCACACGGCCAATTGGTACAATCGCGGGATCGCGACATTGGCCATTCGCGTCGAGACCGTATTCATCAATGACGGCCGCGTGCGCAGCCGCCCGCCGCGGGCGTTGATGTGGGCGCTGGCCGAGTATCTGCGCTCGCTCCCGCCACCCCCGCCCACGCACGCGCCGAGCCCCGCCAGCGAGCGTGGGCAGGCGGTGTTCGAGGCCGAAGGCTGCGACGCCTGTCACACGCCGCCGCTCTACAGCTCGAGCGAGCGGGTGGACGTCGATGGGCTCAGCACCGATCCGGCCGCCGGCCACAGCCCGATTCGCGGGACCGGCACTTGGCGAGTGCCGAGCTTGCGCGGCGTCGGAGGCAACGCGCCGTATCTGCATCACGGCGCATTCGCGAGCCTCGAAGAAATGTTCGATCCGGGGCGCGAGGAGCCCGGGCACCTGTTTGGCCTCGATCTCGAGCCGGACCAGCGCGCCGATCTGCTCGCCTTTCTACGGACCCTCTGAGAGCACTGAGACGACCATGAACAGCAATTTCGATCCTCGCGCGTGGAACCTCTTCGCTGGCGTCGCGCTGGTGAGCGCCGGATGTGGGCCGCGCCTGGCCTCGCAGGAGGCCGGCGACTCGGGTGAGACGGCCGACACCACCCCCGAGGGGCCCGAGGGACCCGAGCCCGAATGCATCGACGGCACCGATTGCCCGGTCGGCTACGGCTGCTACGACGGGGTCTGCATGTACTACCCGCACCACGACGGGTGGATACCGTATTACGACTGCTACTCCGACAGTGAATGTGACGAGTTTGAGCTGTGCCAATACGGCTACTGCGAGCTGCTGGGCTTGCCTCCGCCGAATTGCGAGGAGCTCGGGCTCGCGTGGCCGGCCCCGACGTCGATCTACGCCGAGGGCGGGGAGCTGGCGCTGACCTTCGCCGACGTCGACGCGGACGGCCAGGACGAGCTGGTCGTGGCCACGCCGAACGAGCTGCGCGTCTACGAGTCCGGCGGTGGGGCGCCGACCTCGAGCCCACGCGTGGAGCAGCTGGTCACCGACATGGTCGCCGGAGACTTCGACGCGGTGCCTGGCGAGGACGTGCTGCTGTTGGTGAGCGACTCGCTGGCGCTGCACGGATCGAACGGGGACGGGAGCTTTGCTGCGCCGACCGTCAACCCGATCCTGCTCGGCTTCGTCTCCGAGCTGTTCGCTGGCGATCTCGATGGGCAGCCGCCCACCGATCTGCTCGCCTGGGGCGGGGCCGGGGCGTACATCGATCTGTCGGGGCGATTGGAGATCTTCGAGACCTCGCAGATCATGGGCGCTGCGGTGCACGAGCTGGGCACGCCGGAGCCCGGCTTCGCGCTGCGACGGCAGACCGCCATCGATGTCTACTCGCTCGACGCCCAGCTGCTCACGACCTGGTCCGACATCGAGGGCGCGGCGTCGGTCACCGCGTTCAACCGCGAGTTCGCGTCTGAATACGTGACCCTGACCTTCTATTCGACGTGGAGTCGCGTGCACAGTCGCGGCGTCAACGGGGGGAGTGACGAGTGGTCGATGGTCGGCACCGCCAGTCGGGCGGTCGCTGGCGATCTCGACGGCAGCGAGACCGACGAGCTGGTGTATCTCGACGGCGACAAGACCTGGGTGCAGTTCAACCCGCTGCAAGACGGCGACTGCTGGCACGACCTGGCGCCGCCCGGGATCACGGTGGAGGCGGTGTTCGGCGATCACGATGGCGACGGCGACCAGGAGCTGGCGGTCTCCACCCACGACGGGCAGGTCGTGCTGTTCGACGGAGGCTGACATGACGCGTGAAGTGATTGTCCTGTGCCTGAGCGCGAGCTTGCTCGCGTGCGCGAGCTCGTCGACGCGACAGCCGAGTGGAGCGTCGGCGGCCGCAGTCGAGCCGGCGCCGTCGCAGCAGCCGGTCGTGATCGTCGAGGCGCCTCCGATCGATACCCCGGCCTCGGCAGATTCGACGCCGCTCGCGGCTCCCGATCAGCCGCCCGCAACGAGCACGGGCATTCCCGAGTGCGACTCGTACCTCGCGCTCTATCGCCGCTGCGAGGAGTACTTGATGCCCGCGATCGCGGCCGGCAATCGCCGCTTCTATCACGCCGAGGAGGCGTCGCTCGTGCACTACGCGGGCACGCCGGAGGCCGCGACGATGGCGGGCTCGTGCGTGAGCATGCACGAGCAGCTGCAGAAGGACTGCCCCGAGCAGCACCGCGCGCCGTGAGGCTCACTCGACCCACGCGTCGGTCCACGCGACCATCCACGCGAATTGCTCGGGCCCGGATAGCGGCGAGGGATCGACGATGAACACGCGCGTCCACTCGCCCGAGAATTCGTCGATCAACGCGGTGCGGACATAGATCTCGCGCTCGACCGTGGCCTGCTCCGGATGCTCGCTGGTCAGCGTGGCGATCAGCTGGGCGAGCGCCTCGGCTGCGGGCGCGAGCTCGACCGTGTGGGCGTCACCGAGCAGCTCGACCAACAACGATTGACGCTCCTCGAAGCCGCCGAGCTCCGGGGAGATCGGCTTGCCGAGCGGCTTCGCCTGCTCGGCAAAGGCCTCGACGATTCGCCGATTGTTGCGTTGGCCCATCGTGGAATTGTGGCCGATCCAAAATGGCTGATCGTCGGGGTTGCGCAGCTCGTAGAGCGCGGCGCGGGGCTCGAACCCGGCGGGCCCGGAGCCGCTCGAGAACTGCTCGAGGAAGCTGGCGAGCGCGGCGGCGCGGGGCTCGTCGAGCAGGAGCACGCGCTCGCCCACGACCGGGAGATCGTCGACGTCGACGCCCTCGAGCGCGGCCGTGAATTGTTTGGGGAGTTCGCCTGGGCTCATGCGGGCAGTGTGGCCGCATGCGCGCGCGCGGCCAGCATCACTCCTCGGTCTCGTGGGTACCGGGCCGGTCCTGCCCGCCGGGATCCTCGAAGCCGGCGAACACATAGCCACGATCTTCGCCGTCCTCGAGCAGCCGCACCGAGCAGTTGGCAGGGTTCGGCTCGCGGTGCATCCATTCGTACGGCAGGTGCTGCCACATCATCACGAACGCGCGATTGGTGGTGCCGTGGCCGACCACGACGATGGTGTCGATCGCGTGCTTGTCCTCGTCGCGCTTGAAGGTGCCGAACGCCTGGTGCACCCGCTGCGCGACCTCGAAGCGCGACTCGCCGAGTGGCATCTTCGGCCACAGCTTGCCCTCGAAGCGTTTGCACTTCTCGTAGTAGGCGTGGAAGTCGGGGTAGCGCTGCGCTCGCTCCTCGTCGCTGAGGCCGTCGAAGATGCCGAACTGCTGCTCGGCCAGCAGCAGGTGCTCCTTGCGATCGTGGAGCAGGCCGGCGCACGCGGTCTCGATGTGCGCCGCCGTCTGGCGCGTGCGCTGGTAGGGGCTGTGCCACAGGCGTACGCGGGGCACCGAGCCGTCGGCGCGGCGGAGGTTCTGCTCGAAGTACTCGCGCAGCCACTCGCCGCAGCGCTGGGCCTGCACGTGGCCTTCTTCGCTCAGCTCGATCGCATGGTCGGCCACGCGGAGGTTCTCCGAGCCGTCGACGTTGCTGCGGCTTTGACCGTGGCGGACCAGCAGGACTCGCATGCGGCAAGCTTACTTCACGGCTCGGCGACGTGGGCGACGAGGTCGCCCTCGAGCAGCGAGACGTTGGTCATGTGCGCCTGAACACCCTCGCGTTCGACGACCGCGTCGGCAAACACGGCCTCGACGCCCCACGCCTTGCCGATGATGAAGTCGTCCTGCAAGTGCACGTGAACGTGCGGCAGCGTCGAGAATCCGCTGTTGCCAGATTCACCCAGCACTTGCCCGCGCTCGACGGCGTCGCCGGACCGCACCCGCGCGCGGCCGGGGCGTAGGTGTGCGTAGACGGAGTGCAGGTTGCCTGCGTGGCGAACGACGATCGTGTTGCCGAGTCGGTAAGCACCGCGGACGCCCGGTTCATGGTCGGGCACGCCGTCGACGACCATGACCACGTGCCCGGCATCCATGGCGTGAATCGGCTGGCCATAGGCATGATAG
>DATLLB010000368.1:0-10871 GCA_035538075.1 Enhygromyxa sp. | reverse complement strand
CATCGGGAGCCAGCGCCGTGACGATGACGTGGACATCGTCGCTCCCCAGCGGCGACTCCCAGCGCTCGGGGCTGCTGTCGCCGGTGTCGCCGAGCACGGTCGCGCGCGCGACCATTCCCTGGCGAAACTCCCACGCAAAGCTGTCGAGCGAGCGCTGCGGGAGGCCGAGCGCCACGAGACCCGGGAAGGTGAGCGACGCGCTGATCCAGCTCTCGCCCGCCGGGCTGTTCAGGTTGGCCGCCGAGGCCACGACCTTGCTCAACCGTCCCATCAACGTCCGGCCGGCGTCGGGCTTGTCGATCCGCAGCAGGATGTACGTCGCCGCGTACGGCGTCGGTCGAGGACGCAAGACCCCGCTTTGAATGTCACTCAGCTCGAGCATGATCTTCACGCAAGCGTGGCGATGTTTCGCCAGAACGTCTCGAGACCCTGGTCGCCGCCGAACAACGTGGTGAACACGGTGGAGTCGACGACCAGGATGTCGCCGCCGCGGCCAGCGTCGGGTGGCATCCAGACGACCGCGTTGAGCTCCCGATTGCCCGCGTTGGTGAACGGATGCGGCCGCGAGAGATCGATCGGCTGCCGCGCCAGCACATGGACGCGAGCGGAGTCGTCGGTCACCGCGTAGTGCGGCAGATGAGGGTGGTAGTTGAGGGTCTGCACGCCCTCGAGCCAGCCGCGCTGATCGAGATCCCGGGCGATGTTCAGCGGAGCGATCTTGCCGGCCTCATCCGTCGCGGGATGGAGTCCCCAGCGGTTCTCGACCGGCACGTCGAGGCCTTCGAGCAGCGATCGCGTGTACAGCCCAAAGCGCTGCTGACGTGGCACGAGCGCGTCTCCGTGGTGGCGATACTCCATCTCCCGCTCCGCCAAGTCCGGCGAGCGCCCGACGTCGTGATGCGGGCCGATGATCAAGCAGGTCCCTTCGCGGGCGACGAAGGCCCGCAGGGCCTCGATCTCTGCGAGCGTCGCTTCCTGCTGCGTGACGTTGGAGTCGAGACCGAACACCAGCAACGTGTCGGTGTCCGCGAGCACGCGCTCATCGAGCGGCAGCTCGAAGCCCGCCTGATCGACCCGCTGATACATCGGGACCGAGTGCCCGGTGGCTTCGCCGACGACCCGCTGGAAGCTCACCCAGCTGCGGAAGAACAGCTCCAGCGAGCCCTGGATGCCCTGCTGGAATTTCGCATGGGACCACTGCGGCCCCTCGTAGTCGGGCCACAGCACGCGGCGGACCTCGGTCATCGTCGAGAATCGATTGTCGAGAACAGTCAGGTCGCGGTTGACCTCCGCCGGATAGCTCCACGAGATGTAGACGCTGACCCGCCGCCGACCCTTCGCGTACTGTCGCGCGACGTGCTCTTGGTTGTATGTGCGGCCCGTCTTCATTGCATCTGCTCGAGTGCGTCGGCCAGCGACGCCTTGACAATCAACGCCTTCTTGATCTCGTCGCTCGTGAAATATGGATATTCCCCGTACTCGAGGAAGCTGTTGCATTGGTGCGCACGCACGAACGCGATGAATGCCTCGGAGTTGGTCTTCCAGTCGGCCGGAAATCCTTCGAGGTTCTCGAACACCGTATCGATGCCGGCCTTGCGGAACAACGCGATCGCGTCTTCGGTGTACTTGTCGAAGTCGGTGTCGAAGATCGCCTGGTACATGAACCGCGTATCGTCGTCGAACAACACCCAGCGCAGGTAGTGGAGCTTCAGCGGACCGAGCAGATACGGATCCGTGGCCAGGGCATCGACCAGCGCGTGGCCGTAGCCGCGAATCGTCTCGGCCCTGCCGGGCAAGACGTTGGCCACGATGGTGAAGCCGTAGCAAGCCGGCGTCTTGGGGAAGATCGGACCGTACTTCCCTTGCTCGAACTGACTCGTGTCCTTCGGAATCACCATGGCCTGCGGCTTGATCTCCATCCGCCCTCCATAGCCCTGCTAACGACCACGACAACGGGTTAGGCGACGCTGGTGCTTGCGTGCGAGGAACAGCGGACGGCGACGGTGGAGGCTCGCGCCGCGCTTGGTGGCCGAGCGCACGCGGTGGCTGGCGGGGCTGGCGATCACCTCGCGACGGTTCGATGATATGACGGAGTCACGCCATGGCGGAGCACGACAAACCTCGATCGGTCTCAGTCCTGGGGGCCGGCAACTGGGGCACCACGATCGCCCACCTGATCGGCCAAAACGGCTACCGCGTGCGCCTGTGGGCGCGCTCGCCCGAGGCTGCGGCGGAGATCAACCACCACCGCACCAACGAGCGCTACCTGCCGGGCCTGAGCCTGTCGCACAACATCGAGGCGACCTCGCGGCTCGACGAGGCCGTGCGGGACATCGAGCTGCTGTTGTTCGTGATCCCCTCGCACGTGTTCCGTGACGTCTGCGGCCAGGTCGGCGAGCTCGTGCGGCCCTCGCAGCTGGCCGTGCATGCGACCAAGGGGCTCGAGCTCGAGAGCTATCGCCGCATGACCGAGATCCTGACCGAGGAGACCTGCCTGCGGCAGATCGGCGTGCTCTCGGGCCCCAACATCGCGCGGGAGATGTGCGCCGGGAAACCGGCCGGCACGGTGGTCGCGTCGCACTTCCCCCGCGTGATCGAGGCCGCCCGCGAGGCGCTGCGTAGCAAGCAGCTGCGCGTCTACGGCAACACCGACGTGGTCGGCGTCGAGCTCGGCGGCACGCTCAAGAACATCATTGCGATCGCGGCCGGCATGGCCACCGAGATGGGCCTCGGCGAGAACGCCAAGGCCCTGCTCATCACCCGTGGTCTGTCCGAGATTGCCCGGCTCGGCGTCGCGCTCGGGGCCGACCCGATGACCTTCTCGGGTCTCGCCGGGATCGGCGATCTACTGGTCACCTGCGCGAGCCCGATCAGCCGCAACCATCGCGTCGGCGCGGCGCTGGCCCGCGGCATGAGTTTGGCCGAAGCCGTCGCTTCGCTCGGCATGGTCGCCGAGGGCGTCAAGGCGGCGAAGATTGCCCACGAGCTCACGGCCAAGCTGAACCTGCGCTCACCGCTGATGGAGGGCGTCTACCGGGTGCTCTACGACGGCCTCAGCCCGCAGCAGGGCCTGCGCGAGCTGATGACCGGCGCGGTGCAGGACGACATCGATCCCTCGCTGGTCCGCGCAACCGTCAAGACCACGTGATACGGTGAGCATGTGAGCGCGGACGAGCCCGCAGGCGACGAGCCCGCCGAGTTGTCCTCACGCCCGGGGGACCGGGCTGACTTGTCCTCACGCCCGGGGGACCGTGACTTGTCCTCACGCCCGGGGGACCAGGCTGACTATGAGCTGATCCGGTCGCCGTTCCCGATGGTCCGCAAGCTGCAACGCAGCCTGCCGACCGACTACGCGGGCCCGGCCTACATCTGGGACATCGACAAGACCTGGCTCGACACCCGCTTCTCGCAGCTCAAGGGCATGCTCAAGATCCCCTTCGAGTTTGCGATCGACAAGCAGGCGCTGCCCGGCACGACCGCGCTGCTCCACGCCCTGCGCCAGGGTCCGGACGAGCGCCAACATCGGCCGCTCTACTTCATCACCGCCAGCCCGCCGTTCATCCGCAAGGCGATCGAGCGCAAGATGCTGATCGACGGCATCGAGTTCGACGGCATCACTTATAAAGATCAGATCGAGGTCTTTCGCCGCCGCGAGTTCGGCAGCCTCAAGGAGCACACCGCGTTCAAGCTCGGCGCGCTGCTGCTGCTCGCCCGCGCGTTCCCGATCGCCACGCGCGTCTACTTGTTCGGTGACGACGCCGAGCGTGACCCGCTGCTCTACTGCATGTTCGCGGACATCTGCGCGGGCCGGCTGCGCGGCGATCGATTGGTCCGCACGCAGATGCAGCTCGGCGCGCTGCAGCGCTACGCCGAGGACGTCGCCGCGCTCGCGCAAGACGTGCCCGCGCGCGAGCTCGTGCATGGCGTGCACATCCACCTGGTCCGCGAGCCCGACGGCGGCCGGATCCGCGAGTTCGGCTCGCGCGTGATCGGCTACCCGAGCGCCGGCGCGATCGCCAAGCTGCTGTGCGAGCGCGAGCTGATCAGCGAGCGTGGCCGCGATCGCGTCGAGGGTGACGGCCCGCTCGTGTTCGGCGAAGCGCCCGAGGATCCATCTGGTTGGTGGACGCCTCGGGCCAAGCTCGCTGAGGGTTGATCAGGGATCAATCCCGACCGTGCAGGGGATCTCGATCTGCGGATCGAGGTTCGGCCAGCCAAACTCGTAGTCGTACATATACGGCCCGCCGAACTCGACCCACTCGGGCCCGATCGCGCCGAGCACCTCACCGTCGGCGCTCTTCACCTCGACCGCGCCGGGCGAGTAGTGCGGGAACATGGCGATCCGAGCGTCGGTGTCGGGCTGACTGTCGAACTGCTCGTAGTCGGCCTGCAGCTGCACGAACTGGGCGCAGGCCTCCGGCTCCAAGGGATCGATGAACCGAACGACGATGTCGGTCTCCTTGTTGCCGTTGGCGACCAGCTCGGGCACCAGCGGCTTGGAGCTGTACGGGTTGTACGGATAGTAATAGTCGTAGCCGAGGTACAGGTTGGGATCGAGGTAGTTCGAGCTCTGGTAGACGCTCCCGTAGTAGCCGATCGAGCGCCACGACGTCGCCATGCTCACCCGGAAGTCGGCAGGATCGACGCCATCGACCGGAGCCATCGGCTCGCTGAAGCGCAGCAGCAGGAACTTGCCGGTCTTGTTCCACCGCGCGAGCTCGAGCTCGAGCGGGATGTCGTTGGGGATCGGCTCGCCCGTGTCGGCCGACGGATCAGGGTTGCCATCGTCGTCCCCGGTGTCGGTCTCGTCGTCGGCCCGCGGATCCCTGTCGTCCGCACAGCCGACCGCCAGCATCGCCAAGCCCAGAAGCCCACCCTCAATCCAAGTCCTCTGCTCATTGCTCATGGACCAAGCCTCCCACGCAGTTGCACGACGGGCAACAGATCTTCACCGGGTGTCAGCCTGCGCGCCCCCAAACACGGATGGAGCCGCGGACCGAGCCGCGGGCCGTCACAGCTCACAGGGGATCGCGACCTGCGGATCGAGGTTGGGCCACCCGTACTCGTCCACGTTCATGAACGCCCCCTCATACTCGACCCACTCCGCCCCCATCGCGCCCAGCACCTCGCCATCCACGCTCTCGACCGGCACCTCGCCAGGTGAGTAGTGCGTGAACAGGGCGACCTTGCCCTGCTGCGATGGATCGTTCTCGTAAATCTCCTCGAGCTGTGCCAGCCAGACACACACCTGTGGATCCACGGCCTCCTCGAAGCGCAGCACGATGTCGGTGTCCTTGTTGCCGGCGGTGACCTTGCTGATCGTGAGCGGCGAGTACTCGTAATAGCCGTAGCTGTAGTACACGCCCGGATCCGCGTAGAACGACCACTCGTAGTCTCCGTAGTAGCCCGAGTAGTTCACCGTCCGCGCGAAGCTGATTCGAAAGTCGGCGGGATCGACCGCGTCGACCGCCGCCATCGGCTCGCTGAAGCGCAGCAGCAGGAACTGCCCGGTCGCGTTGAACTTGGCGAGCACCAACTCGAGCGGGACTTCGTTGGAGCCATCGCTGTCGCTGTCGTCGCCGTCGCCATCCCCGGTCGGCTCTTCGCTGCCCGTCGGATCACCCGTGGGATCGCTGCCGGTCTCGTCCTCGACCCCGCCAATTCCTCGATCCACACAGCCACTGGCTGCGACCACCAACCCGATCCACGTCCCGCGCTTCATCGAGTCAGCGTCCCACGGGCCCACCACCTCGGCAAGCAGAGCGCCCGAGAACGGCCGGCAGTCGAGCTCTACTCGGCTCGGACGATCTAGGCACACGCTCAGCGCTCAGTGATTGCGTCGGGCCGCTTTGAAGCTCTCGAGCTCCTCGAGGCTCTTCGGCCAGTCCTTTGCCAACAGCCGCGACAGCGCCCGATCGGCCAGCAGCTTCCCTTCGGTCTGGCAGGTCGGACAGTAGTTGGTCTCGCGCGAGGCATACACGATGCGCTGCACCGGATCGCCGCAGACCGGACACGGCTGCCCATACTTGCCGTGCACCGCCATGTCCGGACGAAACGCCGTGACCTGCTCCGGAAACGCCTCGCCGTAGTGCTCGCGCAGCCGCTGTGTCCACTGCTCGAGCCCGAGCTTGCAGGCCGCATGCAGGCGACCAATCTCTTCGTCGTCGAGCTTCGAGGTGAGCTTGACCGGCGAGAGCTTGGCCATGTGCAGGATCTCGTCCGAGTACGAGTTGCCGATGCCATCGAACACGCGCGGATCGGTGAGCGCCCGCTTGAGCGTGTGATTGTGGGCCCGCAGGATCGCCGCGAACTCGTCCACGCTCAGCTCGAACACGTCGCGCCCGCCCGGATCATGCTCGGCCAACGCCTCGCGCCCACGCACGAGGTTGAGCGAGGCCCGACGCTTGGTCCCCGCCTCGGTCAGCTGCAGCAGCCCGTGCGCGAACGAGAACGCCAGCAGCGTGCGCTTGCGGTTGAGCTTGGCGTCCGGCGCGAGCCAGTGAAAGCGACCCGCGATCATCATGTGCACGACCGCGAACAGATCGTCCTCGAACTCGAGCACGACCCGCTTGCCGATGCGCGAGACCCCGAGCGCCCGCTTGCCCACGAACGCCGACGCAGGCGGCTCGACCGAGCGCAGCACGAACGGGCTCAGGATCTGGATCGCCTCGAGCGGATGCCCAACCACGCGGGCGGCGATCGCCTCCACGTAGACGATGACGTCCGGCAGCTCGGGCACGCTGCGAGTATGTCAAAGTCCGCGTACGATCAGCCAGGTGTCGCCCTCGCGGACCAGCTCGAATTCCGCGTGGTCCATCACTCGGCTGAACGGCGGCGACTCGCGCGGCTCGCCGTACGAGTCCAGCAGCGGCTTGAAGCGGAAGCTCGCGTCGATCCACACGCGGACCACGGCGCGATCACCTTCGCCGAGGATCTCCAAGTAATCGATCGTGAAGCGGATCGACTCGAGCTGCGAGAGCCGCCGGCGCAGCAGCGGCCCGAGCTCCGAGTACGTCGTGTCGTCGCTCGGATCGTCGGTGCCTGCGGTGTCGAGGTACGTCGGGTGTGCGGTCGCCAGCACCGCCGCGGCGTCACGCGAGATGAACGAGGTCCGATAGCGCTCGAGCACGGAGAGGATCTGGCGGTTGTCCTCGGTGTCCGGAATCTCGGTGCCGGGGATCGTCGGGCCGCCCTTGCAGCCCGTCAGCATGCCGACGCTGGCGAGACCCGAGACGGCCAAGGCCAACGACAGCGCCCGGGCGCGCACCCTGGCAAGAGACCGGCGCTGGTGCGAAGTGATTTGCTCGCGTGCTGGCATCGGACGATGACTCGGGCAGTCGACTGCCACCGCTCGGGCTTGCAAGCAAGTAACCAGCGCGATGGCCCGCAAATCCAAGTGTTTTCGTGCATTTGAGCAAGCGCCAAAGCGGCTCGGGTTTGCCGAACTGGCATCGGCTTGGCGACCGCGGGTCACCTCGTCACTCCGAGTCGTCGCGCAGCACGCGGCTTCCACTACAGCCGAGGCCCAACACACCAAGTAGTACAATCCGAGCCGTGGCGGCTGACGAGGCTCGCATTCATCCGCGACTGCGGCTCAACGTGCTCGCCGATGTGATCGGCGAAGAGGTGCTGCTGGCCCAGCCGCTCGAGGACATCTCGCTCGGTGGCTGTCGCTTCGGCGGCCCTGCGTGGGAGCGCGAAGGCGGCGAGATCCAGCTGGTGCTGAGCTTCCCCGCCTCGGGCGCGACGGTCTCGCTCGAAGGCACGATCATTCGCGCCAGCGAGCTCGACATGGGCGTCCGCTTCCATGCGATCACCGACGAGCAGAAGTGGGCGCTACGCAAGCACATCCGCGAAGCGCAGGCACATTGAGTCGTCCATGAGCCCGCCGTTGAACGAGGCCCAGGCGGCGAGAGTCGAGCGCCACACCGGGCTGGTTCGCGACATCGCCCGTCGAGTGGTGCGCAACGTCGGCACGCGGATGCTGACGGTCGAGGAGCTCGAGAGCGTCGGCAACGAAGCGCTGGTCCAGGCCGCGATGCGCTACGACCCCAGCAGCCCGGCCAGCTTCGCCACCTATGCCCACTACCGCGTGTACGGGGCGATGATCGACGCGCTGCGCAAGCGTACGCCCAGCCGTCGCTCGCACCAGCGCGCCGTCGTGCGGCTCGCCGCGACCCAAGACCTCCTGCGCCAAGCCGCCGAGGACCACGCTGGACAGCGCGCGGCCGGCCAACAGCTCACGCTCGAGCAGCGCGTCGAGCTGGCTCGCGACTTGGTCCGCAAGGCGACCCTGGCCGTGCGCCTGTCCGAGCCCGAGCCGCGCAGCTTCGACAGCGTCGCCGCCGAACAGCCCGACCCCGAGCAGCTGCTGCTCGACGCCGATCAACGTCGCCGCCTGTGGACGCTCGTCGCCGAGCTCGACACCCACGAGCGCGACCTGATCGACGCGCTCTACATGCAGGGGCGCACGATGAAGGACTATGCCGAGGCGATCGGCACCAGCGTGTCGACGATCTCGCGTCGGCACGCGCGGATCGTCGGCCGCCTGAGCAAGCGCATGCTCCCTCCGCGATGAGCAAATAATTTGTGGGGCAAGCCAATGGTTGGCCAAGCTCGCTCGTGCCCCGATCACGGCTGCTACTCATCGTCAGCATGCTCGCGTGCGCCTGCGAGGCCCGCTCGAGCTCGAGACCGAGGGCGGCGCAGCTCGACAAGCAGGCCGTGTTCGGCAGCGCGAGCTTGGTCCCGACCCGCGAAGGTGAGCGAGCGCGACGCGAGCTGGCGATCGCTGGCGAGCTCGAGCAGGCGCTCGCGCAGCTCGAGCTCGGACCGGCGCACGTCGACGTCGAGCTGCGCGAGCCTGCGACCGTGATCGTGATCGCGCGGGTTCAAGACGATCAAGACACGCAAAGCCTCGCGCGAGCCGAGGCCACCGTCGCCCAGCTCGCGCACGCCATGGTCCCCGAGCTCGATCCTGCGAACCTCCACCTGTGGCTGCAGCCCGGTCACGAGCAACCCGCGGCGCCCGAGCCCAGCTCGCGCACCTGGCTGCTGATGCTCGCGTGCCTCGGCCTCGGCCTGAGCTTCGGGATCGCCGGCGAGCGGCTGCGTTCGCGATGGTAGACTCGCCGCAGTGAAGCCCGAGCTCCGCTGTGTGCTCGTCGTCGGCGGCGCGTACTTGGTCCAGGGATTGGTCGCCACCGTCGGCACCTTCCTGATCGGAATGCTCGCGCAGCTCGGCACTCCGCTCGAGACGCAGGTCGGCCTGCTCGCGAGCGGCTCGATCCCCTGGGTGCTGAAGTTCGTGCTGGCGCTGGTGCTCGATCTGAGCCCGAGTTGGTCGTTGCGCACGCGCGCGTTGGTTCTGACCGCGCTGCAGGCCTGCGCGGCGGTGTGCGTGTGGGCGATCGCCAACGCGTGGGCGGGCGGACAAGCAGGCGGACCCGGATCCTTGCCCGCGGTCGCAGCGGGCTGGATCAGCTTGAACGCCTGCGCGGCGACCATGGACGTGTTCGTCGACGCGCTCGCGCTCGACACCCTCCGCGAGCACCGACCCGCGACCGCGACCGCGATGGGCGTCGGCTTTGCGCTCGGATCCGGCGTGCTCGGCTCGCTGGTCATCGCCGCGCGGATCGGCAGCGAAGGCATGAGCGCCGGTCTGCGCACGCCGGTCGCATGGATCGCCACGCTCGCGCTGCTGCCCGTCGCGTTGCTGTGGAGGCCCGAGCGTCCGACCAAGGCGCGCGAGCAACCCGAGAGTCGCGCGTGGCGATCCGACGATCTCGCCCGCTTCGCGTGGATGCTGCCGTGCTTCGTGGTCTTGCTGTTCGGCGCCAACCTGACGCAAGCGGTCGGTTCGCACTTCGTGTACGGCCGCCTCGGCTGGCAGTTCCCGACCGACACCGCGATCTTGTCGATGATCGCCGCCGTCACCGGCCTGCTTGGCGCGTTCGCCTGCGGACCGCTGGTCGCCAAGCTCGGGCCCGCGTGGGCGGCCATGATCAGCTCGGCCTTGCTCGGGCTCGTGTGGCTGATCTTCGCGGGCACCGAGCCGCTGTGGTCGCAGCACTTGGTGATCCTGACGCTGTCGAGCTGGGAAGGCGTGCTTCAGCCCGCGCTGCTCGTGGGCCTGCATGCGATCGCGCTGACCATCGCCGCTCGCACGCCCGTGCCCACCACCGCGTTCGTGCTCGCGATGGCGGCGATCAACCTCCCACGCGTGCTCGCGCCGCTCGTCGCTCCGCGCATGCTCGAGCTCGGCTGGGTCGGCCTGTTCGTCGCGTGCGGGCTGCTGCAGGTGATCGTCAGCGCCGGCGTGTGGCCGCTCGGCTCGCGCCGCTCTTGAATCGTGTGTAGAGAACCTTCGAGACGCGACACCCATGTACGACGCCAAAGCCTACTCCGCCGTCGATCCCTCATCGCCGATGGCGCCCGCCACCATCGCGCGCCGCAACCCGTCCGAGCGCGACGTGCAGATCGAGATCCTCTTTTGTGGCATCTGCCACTCGGACCTCCACCAGGTCCGCAACGAGTGGCGCAACACAATCTACCCGCTGGTCCCCGGCCACGAGATTGTCGGTCGCGTCAGCAAGGTCGGCGCCGCGGTGACCAAATATCAGCCCGGCGACTTGGTGGCCGTCGGTTGCCTCGTCGACTCGGACGGCACCTGCGCCGAGTGCCGCGCTGGCCTCGAGCAGTTCTGTCCGAACCAGACCATCACCTACAACTCGCCGGACAAGCACCTCGGCGGCGTCACCTACGGCGGCTTCTCCGAGAGCATCGTCGTCGACGAGCACTTCGTGCTGCGGGTCCCCACCAACCTCGACCCTGCCGCTGCTGCGCCGCTGCTCTGCGCCGGGATCACCACC
>DATLLB010000367.1:0-26288 GCA_035538075.1 Enhygromyxa sp. | reverse complement strand
GTCAACGAGTACGTGCCCGGCCAGGGCATCGCCAAGCACGTCGACTGCAAGCCCTGCTTCGGGCCGGTGGTCGCCTCGCTGAGCCTCGGCCAGCACCAACAAGCTGCGCGTCGGCAGCCGCAGCTCGAGCTTCTCGGGCTCGCGGCCGCGCTGCAGCACCATCGTGGTCGCGCTGCCGAGGCTCAGCGACGCGACCACCGGCCCGAAGCAGGGCTTGCAGTCGACGTGCTTGGCGATGCCCTGCCCGGGTACGTACTCGTTGACGATCAGCTGATCGGCGATCGCAGCCATGTAATCCGCGTCGCGCAGGCGGGCGGCCAGCTCGAGCGCCCAGCTCGGCAGCGGGCCGAGGAACATCGAGTCGTCGACGGCGCGACGCTTGTAGTCGTAGACCCAGCCGTAGTGCTGGACCCGGCGCTCGAGATCGTCGCGCCACGGCGACCCGTCGATGGTCGCGAGCAGCTCGCGTTCCTGCTCCGCCGAGACGAAGTTCGGGATCAGCTGGAGGCCGGGGATCAACGCGGACATCCGGCGAAGTATGCATGACCCCCGGCCTCAGCAAGCACCGGAGACCACGTCGCTCTCGGACTTGCAGGGGTAGTCGCCCGTGCGGTCGGAGTACGCGGCGAGCTCGTCGCAGCTCAGGCCGCCGACGCACGCGTAGTTGTCGAGCAACGCGTCACGGCAGCTCGCGTCATCGTTGGGATTGTCGACCGTGATCGACTCGCGACAGGAGTCCGCCAGCTCGTCGACCTCGGGCCCAGCAGAGGCGCACGCACTCAGGGCCTCGGCCCAGCTCTCGCACGTCGTGTCGACCTCGGCCTGCTGGTCGGCGGCGGGCAGCTGCTCGATCTGGCAGGCGGTCGCGAGCAGGATGAGACCGAGCGTGATGAGGACGGGCTTGGTGCGCAGGATCATGACGTCGATCGTGGTGGTCGGATTGCCGATATTCCGTCCCGGCTTCCATGATCGATCGCCGAGAGTCGTGCTACTGAAGTTGCGGTGACCCGCCTGCGCATCGCTCCGCTCGTGCTCCTCGCTGCGCTCGGCTGTCAGCGGCTGGTCGACGGTGGAGCCGAGGACGACGGGGGCACGACCGGGGACGAGCCGCTCGAGGCCTGCGACGGCCTGCTCACGCAGACACCCTCGGTGCTGCTCGAGACCGGGGCCTACTCGCCCGACGTGATCGTCGACGGCGACACGCTCGTGATCGTCGAGCCGGGTCAGTACGGATGGTTGCGACGGCTCGACCGCTGCAGCGGCGCCGAGCTGAGCGCGACCCCGGTGCCGTTCCTCGCACGCGCGATCGTGCATGAAGGCGCGGTGGTGTTCACCGGGATCTCCGAGGGGCCCAACCCCTATCTCGAGCGCTGGGACGAGCTCGCCAACGACTTGGTGTTTCTGACCGAGGCTCGCTTCGCTCGCCTGTACTCGCACTCGAGCGGCCTCTACCTGGCCGACAACGAGGAGATCTTCCGCTTCGACGAGCCCGACGCGCTCACGTTGGTCCACACGATCGAGACCCAGGACATCCCGGGACTGACCGTGTCGAACATCGGCGCGAGCGAGGCCGGCTTTTATCATCGCGTCGACTACGACTGCGGCTGCACGCCAACGCTCTCGCGCTGGCCGATCGGCGCCGCCGATCCGGTCGGTGTGCCCGGCTCGCCCGGCGCCCGACGGCTCGCTGCGGTCGGGGATCGGATCTTCATCAACGTCGATCAGAACCCCAGCGGCTTTGGATCGGGGATCGATGACATCGTCGAGCTGCCCGCCGAGGGCGGCGAGCCGATCGTGCTGTTCTCGGGCGTGCTCGAGGACGGGCCAGTGCAGGACATCGCCGCGAGCGACGAGTGGGTGTGCTGGACCAACCTCGTGGTGCCGCCGCGGTGCGTGAGTCGGGCGGATCCGAGCGAGCTGCGGGCGTTCGCAAGCGCGAGCGAGGGTGTGGTTCGCAAGCTCGCGCTGGCCGAAGACGCGGTCTACTGGTTCGTCGAGGATCAGGGCGTGTCCACGCTGATGGGCGCTGCGCTCTAACCCAGCCCCACCGCCGCTTCGATCAGCTCCACGTCGAACTCGAGCCCCTTGTCGCGATCGAGCAGCAACGCCTTCGCCAGGCAATACCCCGCGAGCGTCGGCTGATCCTCGGCCATCTTCAGCAGCGCGCGAAAGTGCGGGTGCTCGATGTTCACGGCCGCCTCGGGCCGCAGCGGGCGATCGCTGAGCAGCATGTCCGGGGTCGGGGTCGCCATCAGCGGCGCGATCTCGTGGGCGACCACGAACAGCGGCTGCGAGGCCCCGGGCGCGCCGTGGAGGCGCGCGCCGACGAGCTTGCGAAAGCCGAGCTTGGGCGGCTCGCGGCGCAGGACCGACCACGCGCGCGAGAGTGCGTTGGGGCGGCCGAGCGCCGTCTGCAGGATCGTGGATGCGCGCTCGATCAGAGCTCCAGCGAGCGGGTTGTCGTCAACCGCCTCGACGCCGACCAGCACGTCCTCGGGTCGGGCGATCAGCTCGGCGGCCTTGACCCACGCGCTGACCTCGGGCTTGCCGACGAGCTTGTCGACCAGGCGTCGGAGCATCCCGGTGGTCGAGAATTCGCGCGACAACGCGTTGGCGAGCACGCGCTCGACCGCGCCGAGCTGGCGCTTGTTGGCCTCGCCCTCGCCGAGCACCTCCTGAGCGTTGGCGACCAGGATCACGGGCGTGCCCTGCTCGAGCACGCGGCTGACCAGCGGGGTGGCCTCGTGCTCGACGAACACCCGACCGTCGGCTGCCGCGTGCTCGTTGATCTGCTCGAGCGTGTGCGCGCGACCGTCGAGCCCGAGCAGGATCGGTCGATCCATGAAGCCCGTCAGCGCCTCGGCGCCCTCGCGCGCGAGGTAGCCCATCAGCTCGAAGTAACGGCCCCGCTCGCGCGCCGTCCAGCGGCGACCGCCCTGCCCACGGTCCGACCCGCCGGCTGCGAGCGCGACCAGCTCGACGATGCTGTCGATCAGCCGCTGCCGCAGCGGCCCGCTCGCAGCTTCGACGACCATGGCCATGGCCTTGTCGTAGTTGCCGTCGCGCATCACGGTCTCGCGCGAGAGCGTGTGCTCGAGGTAGCGCGACTTGATCCGGAACGCGACGTGCTGCAGGTGGGTCGGCACCAGATCGGTCTGCCCGCGCACGACCGCGAGCGCGAGGCCCTTGTTGTAGAAGCCCCATACGGGCGCGTTCGAGTAGGCCAAGACGATCTGCGTGCCGTCGCGCTCGAACGAGCTCGCGCACTCGCCATCGACCGAGAACGGCCTGTTGATCAGCTCGGGCTCGGCGTTGTGCGAGGCCCGGTCCTCGAAGTGGATCTCGGCCTCGCTGTGGCGACACCAGTGATCGATGGTCTCGCGGCTGCGCGCGACCAGCTCGGTGTAGCGGGCGCGGTCGCCCTCGAGGAACAGCGTGATCTGGGTGCCCTCGACGGGGGTGCTCAGCGGGCTCTTGTAGAAGCTGCGATCCTCGTTGAAGAACACCTCCCAGTACTGGCCGTCGCGGCCGGTCTGCACGAGCACGCCCTTGGGCTTGGGCGCGAACACGGAGACGAAGCCGATCCCGAACTTGCCGATCTTGGTCAGGTCGTTCTCCTTGCTGGACGAGAACAGCGTGGTCAGCTGATCGTCGATGATCTCCTCGTTCATGCCGTCGCCGCCGTCGTCGACGTGGATCTCGATGACCCCATCGGCGCCGCCCGAGTCGTCGGGGATGAAGTCGAGCCAGATCTCGATCGCCGCGCTGCCGGCGTCGATGCTGTTCTGGACGAGCTCGCGGTAGAAATCGAGCGCGGAGGAGAACTGCGTGACGAGGTTGTCGACCGCTTGGCTGGTGAAGTCGTCCATGTTCAGCTTGGCTCCTTCCGGGCCCATGACGTGATGCCCTGATCGACCGCGCCAGCGATGATCGCCGAGCTCGGCGTCTCATCGTTGCAGGTGTTGGGCAGCTGGCTCGGCCGCGGCACGCGGTGGACCACGAGCCGATCGCGTCGCTTCTCGCCTTCGGATCGCGCGACCTCGGCGGTCACGATCCCGGTCGGCACCGCGATGATTCCGTAGCCGAGCAGCATCAGCAGCGAGGCGATGAATTGCCCGCCGACGGTGACCGGCGAGATGTCGCCGTAGCCGACCGTGGTCAGCGTGACGATCGCCCAGTAGATCGCCCGCGGGATGCTCGAGAACTGCTCGTTGACGCCATGCTCGAGGTAGTAGAGCAGCGCGCCCTGCAGCACGACGATGATCAGCAGCGTGCCCAGGAACACGCCGATCTTGTAGCGCGAGGCCACCAGCGCGCGCGCGAGGCTGGTGCCCTCGTGGGCCATCTTGCCGAGCTGGAACACGCGGAACACTCGCAGCAGCCGCAGCACTCGCAGGAAGTGCAGGGCCTGGGTCTGGCCGAGCAGCAGCGCGAGATAGGTGGGCAGGAGCGAGACCAGATCGATGAGGCCCATGAACGACAGCGCGAAGCGCTTGGGCTCGCGCACGACGATCAGCCGCATCACGTACTCGATCGTGAACAGCCCGGTCAGGAACCACTCGATGACCAGCAAGGCCCGGAGTTGACTGGTCGTGATCGTCGGCACCGTCTCGAGGCAGACGACGACCACGCTCAGCAGGATCGCGGCGAGCAGCACGAGGTCGAACAGCTGGCCGGCGCGCGTGTCGGTCTGGAAGATGATGTCGTAGGCGCGCGCTCGCCAGCCTTCCTTCGGCTCGCTGTCGGGATCGAAGAACGACACGCGCGGCAGTGTAAACGACTAGCGAGCGCGCGCGGGCTTGGGCTTGGGCTTGGCCTTCGGCTTGGGCTTGCTCTTGCCCTTGCTGCCGCCGGTCTCGCGCGCCTGCTCGAGCAGCGCCCGGGCATGCTCGCGGGCGCTGTCGGTCACGCGCTTGCCCCCGAGCATGCGGGCCAGCTCCTCGACCCGCTCGGCCTCGTCGAGCCGCTCGACGCGGGTCACCGTGCGGCCCTCGAGCACCAGCTTGCGCACGCGAAAGTGGGCGTCGGCGAACGCTGCGATCTGTGGGAGGTGAGTGATGCACAGCACCTGATGGTTGCTGGCCGCTCGCCGCAGCCGCTGACCGATCGCCTCGGCCACGGCCCCGCCGACGCCCGCGTCGACTTCGTCGAACACGTAGGTGGCCACTCGTTGCTCGGTCGAGAGCACGCTCTTGACCGCGAGCAGCACCCGCGAGAGCTCGCCGCCCGAGGCGACCTTGGTCAGGCCCGCGAGCGGCTCGCCAGCGTTGGCCGAGAAGCGAAGCTCGGCCCGATCGCGGCCCTTGGGTCCGAGGGCTATTTCACGCAATCGAGCCGGACTCGGATCGTGCTCGGCTTCGCCTGCGCGCGCTCCGACACCCTTCGCTTCGCTCCGGGCCCAAGGTCCGGCTCGCTCGCTGGCTCCGTCACCCTCGAGCGGCCGCAGCTCGACCGCGAGCCGGGCCGTGGGAATGTGCAGCGCCACGAGCTCGACCTCGACCGCGCGCGCGAGCCCGTCGGCGGCGGCGACCCGGGCGTCGTGCAGCACGTCGGCCCGCCGTGCGCACGCGAGCCGTGCCCGCTCGGCCTCGACCTCGAGCTTGGCCAGCTCGTCCTCGGCCGAGTCGAGGGTCGCGAGCTCGTCACGCATGCTCTGCATGCGCTCGATCAATTCGTCGACCTCGCAGCCGTGCTTGCGACGCAGACGCTCGAGCTCGTGCAGCCGCTACTGGGCATGATCAAGCTCGCCGGGGCCGACCTCGATCTCGTCGACCAGCCGCGCCGCCGCAGCGGCAGCTTCTTCACAGGCGATCTGTGCGGCCTCGAGCTGCTCGGCGATCTCGCCGAGCGTGGTCAGGCCCTCGGGCAGGCGCCGGGCCCTGTCGAGCAGCACCGCCAGCTGCGAGGCGATCGCGTCGTCGCTCTCGTACAGCTGCGACTGGGCGAGCGCCGCGAAGCTGCCGAGCTCATGGGCGCGACGCAGCACGCCGAGGCGCCCGCGCAGCTGCTCGTACTCGCCGGGCTCGGGGCTGACGCGCTCGAGCTCGTCGATCTGAAAGCGCAGGTAGTCGGCCCGCTGCAGCCGCTCGGCCTCGCGCTCGCGGATGTCGGCGATGCGATCGGCGAGCACCCGCCAGGCGCGGTAGTGGCTCACGTAGTCGGCGAGCGGCCCCTCGGCGCCGTCGAGCTCGGCGTAGGCGTCGAGCAGGTCGAGGTGATGACCCACATTGGTCAGCGAGTGGTGCTCATGTTGACTGCAGATCTCGAGCAGCTCGCCGCCGACCTCGGCCAACGCAGCGAGCGTGGCGAGGTTCGACTGGATGGCCACGCGGCCACGACCCGATCGCCGAAGCTGACGCTCGAGCACCAGGCCCTCGTCCTCGAGCTCGAGCCCGAGCTCGGCCAGCCGCGGCGCGAGCTGCTCGCCGATCCGGCCACGCACGGCGAACTGCGCCTCGACGCGCGCGGCCTCGTCACCTTCGCGGACCAGCTCGGCCCGACCTCGACCGCCGCGCAGCAGCGTGAGCGCGTCGACGATGATCGACTTGCCGGCCCCGGTCTCGCCGGTCAGCACGTTCATGCCCGGTTCGAATTCGAGGGCCACGTCGTCGAGGAGTGCGAGGCCGCGGACGCGCAGGTAGTCGAGCACGACGGCCTCGTAACACAGCGCCTCGCAACCGGGCAGCGCCTCCGTGCTCTCGGCGGGATCACGAGAAAGCACCATTCTGGCCATGCGCACTGTTGCGATTTCGACGTAGCCAATTGGCACACCTGCATCCGGCGTTCGACGCACATGTAGCCGTACCCAGCACCTCCTGGTTCCTCCAGCGCTGCTGTGTAGAGGTGGCCGAGCGATGTGGGGTTTTACGGTGCATTTGCCGAGATCGTGCGAATTTCGCCATAATTCGTCGGTCTGGCGCGCGTGGTGCCCACCTGCGCAACCTACAGCGCTACTGGATTTTTCCGATATTGTTGTTGCGTTTGCGCGCGTGACTTTGTACAAAAGTAATGAGAGTACGCGCGCTCCGAATCAGTCCAGCGCGACTCGTCTTCACGCCGCGTCACGCCGCGTCCACAGGCTCGACAAGCTCTCTTCGTTGCTCGTGGGTGCTCGCGCGCTCACTGCCAGGGGTCTCTGCGCCTCATGTCTGCCGCCCTTCACGCCTACGCACTCGCGCTCGAGCCCGCCCGACGGCGCGTGGCCGAAGGCGAGGAGCTCGGCAGGTTGCTGGCGGCCAACACCGATCCGGGACAGCTCCACGCGTTCCTGATCCAATGGGCATCGCTCTCGCTGCAGCTGCAGGAGCCGATCGAGCTGTTTCTCGGGGAGGCCAGCCGTCGCTGCGCGGAGCTGGGCGAGACCAAGCTGGCGCTGACGCTGCTGTACGTCGCTCTCGACGCGATCGACCTCTACCGCTTGCTGGCCGAGGACACCCGCGGGCTCGCGCAGCTGTGGAACGGCCGCCGGCTACCGCATCTGGACATGACCTCGCTGCTCACCCAGCCCTCGACGCAGGCGATCCGAAACTGCCATGAGCAGCAGCGGCTCTTGGTGATCGGCGCGAGCCCGTGGGCCCAGCTCGCGGCGGTGTTCGAGCTGTCCACGCTGCTCGCCGCGGTGGCCGATCGCACGCTGGCCCAGGCCAAGCGGCTGCTCGGCGACGAGGCCCGCCTGGGCAGCCTGCACTCGCGCACGCAGCCGCGCTGCAGTCAGCTGCTGAGCAAGGCGATGGACGAGTGCCTGGCCGCCAGTGTCGATCGGCACTCGATCATGGTCGAGGCCGGCGAGCGCTCGCTCGAGCTCTACGGCGAGTTTCTGCTCGAGTGCTCGGTCGCCGGCTTCAACCTGTCGAGCTGGCAGGCCCGTCGCTGCGCCACTTCGTCCGGTTAGCCGCCCCTCACGGGTGGTTGGTTTTTCGATATAAAGAGGAAGCGGATGCCCGGCGCCGACGAGGATGGCTTTGCAGCCGATCGCGAAGCGGTCGACGCGTTGATTGCGTCGGTGATCCCCAAGCACGGCGAGCGGCTCGAGCATCACGGCGAGATCGCGCGCGGCGGGATGGCCAGCATCCACGTGGCCGTCGATCGTGCGCTCGAGCGTCGGGTCGCGCTCAAGCTGATCCTCGAGGATCACCAAGACTCGATGCTCGCGGTCCGCAGCTTCATCCGCGAGGCGCAGATCACCGGGCAGCTCGATCACCCCAACATCGTGCCGGTCCACGAGCTCGACGTCGACGAGCACGGTCGCCTGTTCTTCACCATGAAGCTGGTCGAGGGGCGCACGCTCCACGATCTGATCGCCGCGCTGCGAGCCACGCACGAGCGCATCGATCAGCGCGGCATGTTCATCTCGACCGCGGTCGGTCACGAAGATCTGCTGCGCCTGCTCGACGTGTTCTTCAAGGTGCTCGACGCAGTCGCGTTCGCGCACAGCCGCGGCGTGGCGCACTGTGACCTCAAGCCCGACAACGTGATGGTCGGCGACTACGGCCAGGTCTATCTGATGGACTGGGGCATCGCGCGGATCCTGCCAGAGCCGAGCGGGCAGCCACGCGGTCGCCGACGGCGGATCAGCGACACGCTGCCGCTCGCGAACGTCAACGAGTCGCTGATCATCGGCACGCCCGCGTACATGAGCCCCGAGCAGGCGCGCGGCGAGCAGCGCAAGATCGACGCGCGCTCCGACATCTTCGCGCTCGGTGCCATGCTGTTCGAGATCCTGACCGGTCACCCGCCGTATCAAGGTCGCAGCGCGGTGGACGTGCTGCTGCAGGCCGAGGACGCGGCCGCGAGTCTGCCCGAGCACTTGCCGATCGCTCGCGAGCTGCGGCGGATCGTGGCCACGGCGATGGCTCGCGAGCCCGTCGATCGCTACCAGCGGGTCGAGGACATGCAGGCCGATCTGCAGGTGTTCATGCGCGGCGGCGGCAACTTCCCGCAGCTGCGCTTTGGCGCCGGGCAGTGGATCATCCGCGAGAACGAGATCGGCGACGCGGCCTACATCCTGATCTCGGGCCGCTGCGAGGTGTTCAAGGAGGTCGACGGGCAGCTCGAGTCGCTGCGCACGCTCGGGCCTGGCGACGTGTTCGGCGAGACCGCGATCTTGGCCTCGACCTTGCGCACCGCGAGCGTGCGAGCCACGACCGACGTGGTCGCGGTGATCGTCACCGCCGAGGTGCTCGAGCGCGAGGTCGACGCGATGAAGCCGTGGATGGGTGCGTTCATCCGCACGCTCGCGCAGCGCTTCTCGGAGGCCACGCAAAAGCGCGCGACCGACCACTCGGGCGCGCGGCCGCTGCCAAGTCGGCCGCTCGCGGCCGAGGGGGCAAGTCGGCCGCTCGCAGCCGACGGGGCGAGCCGCACCGGTCGCACGCAACGTCAGCTGCACGCCATCAAGCCGCCACAGGGCTCGCTGTCCGATCCTGCGCAGGTCGCCAATCAGGCGCTGATGCTGCTCAAGAGCTGGGGGAAGTGGGATCGCGACCTCGGACACACGATGGCGCTCACGCGTCTGTGCGGCGCGATCGCAACCATCTGCGGGCTCTCGCAGGACGAGGTGCTGACGATCCTCGGCTCGTACTCGCAGTTGAACATCGATGCGCGCCACGACATGATCTCGCTGCGCGATGATCGTGGGTTGCTCCGCGAGCTCGAGCGCTCGTTGAAGATCTGATCTTTGCTGACTTGTCCGTCGGGTTGGGTCCATCAGTTGTCAGGTAGCAGGGTTGCGCATGGCCACGTCGGCTATCCGCTGTTCGTGCGTATCGGTGTGCCGAGCTGCGAGCACGGCTAATCTCGACGTGTGAGCCTCGTGGCTGGCCGCGCCGGGACGCTGTCGCTGGACGGGTTTCGCAGCACTCGTGTGTTGCGTGACTCGGCCCGCACGCGCGTGTTCGCGGCGGTCCGCGAGAGCGATCGCCGTCCGGTGCTGATCAAGCTCTACGAGCTCGAGCCGAGCGAGGGACTCGAGGTCCGCATCGAGCACGAGTTTCGAGCGATCGCGCGGCTCGAGCTGCGCGGGGTCGTCGATGCGCTCGAGCTCGTGCATGGGCCTGGCTACGTCGCGCTGATCTACGACTGGTGCGACGGCGAGAACCTCGACGAGCACCGCGACGGCCGACCGCTGCCGCTGACCGACGCGCTGAGCTTCGCCCAGCAGCTCGCGCGGCTGCTGGTCGACGTTCATCGCCACAAGCTCATCCACCGCAACATCAAGCCCAGCAACGTGTTCGTCGAGCGGGGCAAGACCGTGGCGCTGGCCGACCTCGGCATCTCGGTGCTGCTCGAGCGCGAGCGCCAGCGCATCGACGACGCGCGCGTGGTCGAGTCGAGCCTGCCTTACGTGTCGCCCGAGCAGACCGGTCGCACGCACCACGGCGTCGACTTTCGCAGCGATCTCTACTCGCTCGGCGTGACGCTCTACGAGCTGCTGACCGGACGCCGGCCGTTCGAGGGCAGCACGCCGCTGGAGCTGATCCACGCGCACCTGGCCCGACGCCCGCTCGATCCGCAGCGGCTGCGCCCCGAGCTGCCGAGCGCTCTGTCGGCGATCGTGATGAAGCTGCTCGAGAAGGCGCCCGAGCGTCGCTACCAGTCGGCGACCGGGCTGCTCGCCGATCTCGAGCGCGTGGCCGCGGCGCTGGCCTCGGGCGCGCCGCTCGACGGCTTCGCGCTCGCGACCCGCGACGTGCCGACGGTGCTGCAGCTGCCGCATCGTCTGTACGGGCGCAGCCGCGAGGTCGAGCGGCTGACCGAGAGCTTCCGCGAGGCCTGCCGCGGAGCCCCGCGTCTGGTGTTCGTGGCCGGCGTGACTGGGGTCGGCAAGACCGCGCTGGTCAACCAGCTGGCCGAGCCGATCATGAGTCGGCGAGGCTTGTTCGCGCGCGGCAAGTTCGAGCGCGAGCAGACCGACAAGCCGTACTCGGGCGTGTTCGCGGCGTTCTCGAACCTCGCCGATCAGCTGCTCACGCGCTCGGACGAGCAGCTCGCGGCCTGGCAGACGCGGCTGCGCGAGCGCCTGGGCGCGAGCGGGGCGCTGCTCAACGAGCTGGTCCCGCGCCTGCGACCGCTGCTCGGCTCGCTCGACGGCGGACCCGAGCTCGGCCCGCTGGAGTCGCGCAACCAGCTGGCGCTGGCCTGCGCCGGTTTGATCGGCGAGTTCGCCCGCGCCGAGCACCCGCTGGTGCTGAGCCTCGACGACTTTCAGTGGGCCGACGAAGCCAGCTGCGAGCTGCTCGCGGCGCTGCTGGTCGAGCCCGAGCTGGCCTTGCTGATCGTGGTCACGCTGCGCGAGGACCAGCTCGACTCGACCAGCTCCCCGGTGTTCACGCTGCTCGAGTGGCTGGAGCGGCACGCGATCGAGTTTCAGCGGATCTCGCTGGGACCGCTCGGGCGCGACGACGTCGCGGCGTTGATCGCCGACACGCTCGCGTGGCCGATCGAGCGCGTGCGTCCGCTCGCCGACGTCGTCGGACGCAACACCGATCACAACCCGTTCTTCGTCGGTCAGTACCTGAGCCACCTGGTCGACCTCGGGCTCTTGCGGCCGAGCGCGCTCGGCTGGGAGTGGGACGCGGAGGCGATCGAGTCGGCCGGGCTGCCCGAGGATCTGCTGGCGATGATGACCGCCAAGCTGCGCTTGCTGAGCAAGGCCCAGCAGGAGCTGCTCAGCGCGGCCGCGGTGATCGGCGCGCGCTTCGACGTGACCGGACTGCGGGCGCTGGTCGGGCCCGAGGTGGTCGCGCTCGCGCTCGCGCCGTTGACCCACGCGGGCCTGCTGCTCACGCTCCGCGGCGGTCGCTACGGCTTCG
Organism: Enhygromyxa sp.; assembly: GCA_035538075.1. GTDB lineage: Bacteria > Myxococcota_A > Polyangia > Nannocystales > Nannocystaceae > Plesiocystis. Next base: position 14,478 of record DATLLB010000367.1, on the reverse strand, counting down.
CGCACGATCGCATCCGCGAGGCCGCGTATCAGATGAACAGCCCCGATCGGCGGGTGGACCTGCACCGCATCGTCGGCGAGGACTGCCTCGAGCGCAGCGGCTACGGTCAGCTCGAGGAGTCGATCCTCGAGGTCGTCGATCACCTCAACATCGGCTGCGGGCTCTCGCCGATGAGCGACGAGGACCCCGGGCTCAGCCGCGCTCGCGCGATCAGGCTGCTGGCCGAGCTCGAGCAGCCGCGCCGCGAGCTGCTCGCCGAGCTCAACGCGATCGCCGGTCACAACGCGCTGATCGGCGCCGCGCCGCGGGCCGCCGTGCGCTACTTCGAGGCGGGCATTCAGCTGCTCGCAGGCGTGCGGGATTTTTCTCTCTCAGGCTACGAGTCGGACCTTGGGCCCGAGCGAAGCGAGGGTGTCGGAGCGCGCGCAGGCGCAGCCGAGCACGATCCGAGTCCGGCTCGTAGCCGTGAAGCAGGCTACGAGTCGGACCTTGGGCCCGAGCGAAGCGAGGGTGAGCACGATCCGAGTCCGGCTCGTAGGCGTGAAGCAAGCCTCGAGATCGATGGCGAGCGCTTCGACGACGAGCTGCGCTTCACGCTGGAGCTCGGCCGCTGCCAAGGGCTCGGGCTCGCGGGCCACACGGTCGAGGCCGAGCAGCACTTCGAGCGACTGCTGCGAGCGCCGCTCGACGCAGCTCGCGTGGGTCGAGCCGTGCGCGCGCGCGTGGAGGTTCGCATCGCAGCCGACGATCGTCGCGGCGCGATCGCGTGCGGCCTCGAAGGGCTCGCGCGACTCGACGTCGATCCCGTGCGTGCGAACGCGGGCCCGGAGCAGGCGCCGCGCGAACGCCTGGTCCCGCTGCTGCGCGAGGCCAGCTCGCTGACTCGGCTCGCACCGATCCGCGACGCACGATTCGCAGCCGCGCTGGAGATCTTGACCGCGCTGATGCCCGTGTCGTCGCTGGTCAATCATGCGCTCCACGTCGCGATCGTGACCGAGCACATCGAGATCATGCTCGCGCACGGCCGCCACGGCGCCGGACCGGTGGCGCTCAGCTACGCGGCGATGTTCGTGGGCATCGTCGTCGGTCAGCGCTCGCTCGCGATCGAGGTGGTCGAGATCGCGGCCGCGCTGGTCGCCGCGGACGGGGCCGGGCAGCGCCATCGCATCGCGCCGCCTTACTGGACGGTGGCCTCGTGGGTGCGGCCCTACGCCGAGGGCCTCAGCTCGCTGCGCGAGTCGATCAACCTCGCGCTCGGCAGCGGCGATCTCGAGAACGCCGGCTACTCGACCGGCATGGTGGTGAGCATCTCGCTCGCCGCCGGGGTCCCGCTGCAGAACCTCGAGCGCACCGCCGATGCGGCCGTGCGACGGCTGGGACAGTGGCAGACCGGACCGTTCACCGAGCGAGCGCAGGCCTACCTCGAATTCGCTCGCCAGCTGCTCGGCAGTGACGAGCTGGTGGAGCCGTTGCAGCCGAGCGCCGCGCTCGAGCACCGACCTTCCCGCTACTCGATCCACATGCTCGGCGGGATCCAGTGTGGTCTGTTCGGCCGCTGGCAGCAGGCGTTCGAGCAGCTCGACGCGATGCCCGACTTCGAGCGCTCGGTATTCGGGGCCTGGCACCACTGCGACTACGCGACCTTTCATGGGCTCAGCGCGGCCGCGCTGCTGGCCACCACCACCGACGTCAGCTCGCGCGAGCGCTACACCGCGGCGCTGCGAGGCTCGCTCGCCCAGCTCGAGGACGCGGCCGCGCTCGCGCCCGCCAACGGCACCGCGCGCGCGGCCCTGCTGCAGGCCGAGCTGCTCGCGATCGAAGGCCAGTCGATGGAGGCGCTCGCAGCTTTCACCACGGCTCGACGCGCGGCCGCGGAACAACAGCTGATCTGGCTCGAGGCGCTCGCGGCCGAGCGCTCCGCAGTCCTGCTGCGTCGGCTCGGCCTCGACGAGCTGGCCGACGGACCGCTGCGCGACGCTCGTGAGCGCTACGCCCACTGGGGCGCGTTCGCCAAGGTCGCGCAGCTCGATCGCCTGTACCCGCAGCTGCTCGAGGATCGCGGCGGGATCCCGCTGCGTCGCCACGCTCCCACGGCGCCGAGCGTCAGCGCCAGTCGAGCGCTCGATCTGCAGACCATCCTCAAGGCCTCGCAGGCGATCGCCGCCGACATTCGCCTCGAGGAGGTGGTCGAGCGGGTCATGGCGATCGCGCTGGAGAACGCCGGGGCCGAGCGTGGCGCCCTGTTGCTGCCGAGCGCCGGCGGGCTCGAGCTGACCGCCGAGTGCTCGGCCGACGGCGCACGCATGCTTCGCACGCCGCTGCGCATCGAGGACGCGACCGAGCGCATCCCGACCACGGTGCTGCGCTGGGTCGAGCGCACGCGCGAGCCGGCGGTGCTCGACGACGCGACCAACGACCTGCGCTTCGCCGGCGATCCGCACGTGGTCAACCTGGGCGTGCGCTCGATCCTGTGCCTGCCGATCGTCAAGCACGAGCGCCTGATCGGCGTGCTGTACCTCGAGAACAAGCTGAGCTCGGGCAGCTTCACCAGCGATCGGCTCGAGCTGCTGCGCTTGCTGATGGCCCAGGCCGCCAGCGCGCTGGAGAACGCCCAGCTGTTCGAGGCGCTGCGCGGCAGCGAGGTCCGCTGGCGCTCGCTGGTCGAGGGGCTGCCCGACGTGATCATGCTGGTGGATCAGCACGGCCGCGTCGAGTTCATCAACCACCAGAGCGACGAGCAGCGCCACCGCGTGATCGGCAGCGCGCTCGACTCGTTGGTCGCGCCCGAGCACAGCGACGCGCTGCACGAGCAGCTGACCCGAGCGCTGCGCGAGACCTGCGAGACCGCGCTCGAGCTGCAGGCCTCGCTGCGCGGCGGCAAGCTGCGCTGGTATGCGCTGCGCCTGGCTCCGATCGCCGTCGACGGACGGGTCGAGCGGATCATCGCGGTCGCGACCGACATCACCGAGCGCCGCGACGCCACGCTCGCGCAGGAGCGGCTCGACGCGCAGGTCCGCCAGCAGCAGCGGCTCGAGTCGATCGGCACGCTCGCGAGCGGCGTCGCGCACGAGATCAACAACCCCGTGCAGGGCATCATGAACTACGCCGAGCTGATCGCGACGATGCCCGACATCAACGCGATCGCGCGCGAGTTCGCCGGCGAGATCAGCCACGAGTCGCAGCGCGTGGCCACGATCGTGCGCAGCCTGCTGTCGTTCTCGCGCGAGGAGAACGAGCAGCCCGGCACCGGTCCGGTCGACATCAAGGAGGTCGTCGACGGGACGCTGTCGCTGGTCCGCGCGCTGCTGAACAAGGATCACATCGAGCTGGACGTCGACGTGCCCGAGCACGTGCTGGTCGTGTGCCGGGCCCAGCAGATCCGGCAGGTGATCATGAACCTCGTGAGCAACGCCCGCGACGCCCTGTGTACGCGCTGGCCCGAGCACCACGAGCACAAGCGCATCGAGATCCGGGTCGCGTGCTTCGACGGCGAGGATCAGCGCCCATGGGTGCGGATCAGCGTGCGCGATTTCGGCGGTGGCGTGCCGGCCAGCGTCGCCGATCGCATCTTCGATCCGTTCTTCACCACCAAGGGCCGCGATCAGGGCTCCGGGCTCGGGCTCGCGGTCAGCCACGGGATCATCAACGAGCACGGCGGCGAGCTGCGGCTGGAGAATCAGCTCGGGGTCGGGGCTTGCTTCCACATCGAGCTGCCGACCGGGATTGCGTGAGGGTGGCCGGCTCGGCGATCATCTGCTCGTGAGCTGACCATGAAGCATGACGAGCACTTCCTCTCTCGACTGGCGCGACTCGACAAGGAGCACGCCGAGATCGCGCTGGGCCTCTATTACGACAGCGCGCTGGTCAAGCACATCCTGCGCGCGGCCGATATCGCCGACGACACCGATCGCGTCGCGCTGTGCCTGGGCGCGCCCGAGCAAGGCCCGCACCTGATCGTCGCGCGCAACGGCCACTTCGTGACCTGCCTGGGCGAGGGCATGCTGCTGCAGGAAGGACAGCCGGTGATCAGCCGGCATCGGCTCGACAAGATCAGCGAGTCGGTCAGCTCGCTGCGCTCGCTGGTCGCCGACGCGCGCGCGGGCAATCGCAAGCAAACCAGAAGGAAGCTGCAGCGCGCGTTCCAGGCCGGCAGCGGGCTCAGCCAGCAGGAGTTCGAGGAGCTGGCGCCGTGGCTGCCGCTGCTCGCTCCGAATTTCCTGATGTCGCTGATCGACGCGTTCGAGCTGTGCGGACGGCTGGTCGAGCACCTCGATCGCCGCAAGCTCAGGCGCCGCGACGACGAGCTGCTGCACGAGTACTGGCGCTCGGCGTGGCAGGTCGCTCACCTCACGATGCTGCTCGGCAGCGACGGCGGCACGGTCGTGCGCAAGATGTTGGAGGTGCTCGAGCAGGACACGCCGGGCGTCGCTCAGCAGCTGGCGTGGAGCTTGGTCCGGCTCGGCGTCACTTCGTTCGCCGCGCGCGGGGCCTGGATCGGCAGCAAGCTGCCGGCGATGGTGGTGCCGATCGCCAAGCGCCGCTACCTGGACGAGCAAGCCACGTTCCTGACCTCGCTGACCGACGGCCTGTCGCTCGCGGCGGTTGGCCTGCGCCATCGCAAGTACAACGCCGAGGTCGGCAAGGTGCTGGCCAGGGGCGCGCCGCCGCTGCCCGAGCGCCCGACCCCGACCGAGGTCGTTCGCCACTACGCGAACCACTACTTCAACGTCCACACCACCGATCCGCAGCCGTACTTGCAGCACACGATCGACCTCTCGCGTCAGCTCGTCCGCGGCATGTACCAGGGACGCCCCGAGCAGGAGATCGAGGCGCTCGACCAGCTGCCCAGCGACATCCCGGTCGCGATGTTCCTGACCGTGCCGATGAACGTGCACGAGAGCACCAACGGGCCGCGGGCCGTGTTCGAGTGGCTGCCGTGGATCGTCAGCGTGGACGCGAAGGCCTTCTATCTGCCCGAGCCCTTGGTCGGCTGGGTGCGCGGACCATGGCAGCGCGCCGACGGCCTGCTGCTGCTCGAGGCGCGTAGGGACGGCGGCGTGCTGCGACCGCAGCCGGTCGTGGCTCCGCCGAAGATCGGCCGCAACGAGCCGTGCCCGTGCGGGAGCGGGAAGAAGTACAAGCGCTGCTGCGGCGCGCCCGGGAGCTCGGACTAGCCGCAATGCCGGTCACTTGGTGATGACCGATCGGCACTGAGGCTAGCCAGACCCCCTTTGGGGGTCACCACGTGCGGCCGAATACCAACGTGCCGATCCGCTTCGCTCGCCAAGCGAGCGAACGGCCGCGAAGCGGCCGCCCGCGGCACAAACTGAGGCGGCCGCGGGGGGCTAAGTAAGTAGGACTAGCCGCCGTTGCCGGGCCCGGACCAGCCGAGCTTCGCGGTCAGCACCTGAAACACGCTGGCGTGCGCGGGCACCAGTCGCAGCGGCGTCTCGGCGGCGCTCATGCGGATCTCGTCGCCGAGCTCGAGGCCGATCTGCCACTGCCCGTCCGCGCTCAAGTACGCGTCGGTCTCGCCCGACGGCCCCGCGAAGATCACCGTCACGCCGTCGCGGGCCGAGACCACGACCGGGCGCAGCGTCAGGCTGTGCGGACAGATCGGCGTGATCGTGAACACCCAGGTGCCGGGCGCGACGATCGGCCCGCCGGCGGCGAGGTTGTAGGCGGTCGAGCCGAGCGGCGTGCTGACGATCAAGCCGTCGGCCTTGTAGAGCGCGAGCGGCTGATCGCCCGCGCGCGTGTCGAGCCGCAGCAGCCGAGGGATCTGTCCGTGCTTGATGTAGACGTCGTTGACCGCGGTCTCGGTCGCGAACAGCTGCCCCTGCCGACGGACCTCGACGGCCATGCGCAGGCGCGGCTCCCAGTAGAGCCGCCCCTCGATCGCGTCGCGCAGCGCGTCGAGCAGCTGCTCGCGGCTGTATGCAGACAGAAACCCGAGGTCGCCGAGGTTGACGCCGAGCACCGGCACGCCGAGATCGGCGACCCATCGGCTGGCCCGCAGCAAGGTCCCGTCGCCGCCGAGCGCGATCATGAGATCGACGTCCTTCGGCAGCGCGTCGAGCTCGACGCCGATCACCTGCTCGGGCAAGCCGAGCCCGTCCCAGCCCGAGCGCGCGAGCACGTCGGCGTCGATCAACACCTCGACGCCATGCTCGATCAACCACTTCGCGGCCGAGGCCGTGGCCGCGTAGGCAGCCAGCCCGTCCTCGCGCGGGTACAAGATCACCCGGCTCGGGGGCGAGATCGGCTCACGCGGGATCATTGCTCATGAAGGCTCGGGCGCGTACAGGTAGCCCTGATGCTGGAACAGGCAGATCTTTCCGCCGCCCTCCGAGCGCGCGCGGTCGAGGGCCGCGCCGACGAGATCGAGTAGATCCTGGACCGAGTGCGTGTCCTTGTTGGGGAAGAACGAGACCCCGACGCTGACCGTGCAGCGATAGTCGAGATCGGCGTCGAGTCGGACCTTGGCGCTGTCGAGCGAGATCCGCTCGGCGACCGCGAGCGCGCCCGGGAAGTGGGTGTTGGGCAGCAGCAGCACATAGCCGCGATCGTCGAGGCGAAACACCAGATCGATCTTGCGAACGCTGACCTCGATCACGTCTCGCAGCGAGCGGATCAAGCCAGCGACCGCCTCGGGCGAGTGCCGCCGCAGCAGCTTGTCGTAGTTGTCGAGCTCGACCCGCAGACACGCGAGCGGATCGCTGTAGCGCTCGGCTCGATCGAACTCCTCCTCGGCGCGGCGGCGAAACGCCTCGTTGGCGTTGCGGTTCGACGGAGCGGGCGCCTCGGCCTCGCCCGCCGCCGAGGGTGCGCTGGTCGGCGCGGCGGACCCCGGCTTGCTCGGAGCATCGCTCGCGGCTCGCTCGGCGATGACCTTGCGCGTGCGCAGCAGCGCCTCGACGCGAGCTCGCAGCTCCTCGGCGTCGTACGGCTTGCCGAGGTAATCGTCGGCCCCGCTGCGCAGGCCCTCGACCCGCGCGTTGACCGAGTTGCGCGTGCTCACCATGATCACGGGCAAGTAGTTGCCGCCGGCCTTGGCCTTGAGGATCCGACAAGTCTCCAGACCGGTGAGTCGGGGCATCACGACGTCGAGCATCACCAGGTCCGGGCGCTCTCGGGCGTAGACCTCGAGCGCCTGCTGCCCGTCCACGGCCTCCATCACCGCGTAGCCGGCCTCCTCCAGCGCAGCGCGCGCTGCTGCACGCTCGACCGAGGAATCGTCGGCAACGAGGATCTTCGCGCGGGGCGTGCTCATGAGTGGCTGGGGGAAGTATCACCCGTTCGCCGCCCGATGATCAAAAGCTTCCGGGTCCGTGCTTCACAGCCGCCGGTCGCCGATGCGCGATCGGTGCCACCCGGCCCTCGCCGGCCACACGGCGGATCCGCACGAACGATGCCGGCGCCGTTGGTCAACGAGCAGCCACGTGGTAAAAACCGCGGCCCTGCGCGCCGTCTGGCGATCAAATCTTCGATCGGGTGCCCGTCTTGACACCCTCGGACCCCTCCTCTAAATCTTCGCCTCCCATGGCCACCCATATTCCGAACCCGGCCGAGATCAAGCGCGACTGGCTGCTGATCGACCTTGAAGGTCAGACCGTAGGTCGGGCCGCGTCGACGATCGCGAGCCTGCTTCGCGGCAAGCACAAGGTCGAGTTCACGCCGCACCTCGACGTCGGCGACTTCGTGGTCTGCATCAACGCGGACAAGGTCAAGTTCACGGGCGGCAAGCTCGACCAACAGACCTACAACAAGTTCACCGGCTACCTCGGCAACATGACCACCCGCACCGCGCGGGAGATGTTGGCCAAGAAGCCCGAGGTCGTGATCTCCAGCGCGATCAAGCGCATGCTTCCCAAGGGCCCGCTCGGCCGCAAGACCTTCAGCAAGCTCAAGGTCTACGCCGGCACCGAGCACCCGCATCAGGCTCAGAACCCCAAGCCCTTCCAGCTCTAAGCGCTCACTAGGCTCTCTCGAGGCTCTCTATATCATGGCGACGATGAAGTACTACGCGACCGGCCGACGCAAGACCAGCATTGCTCGGGTGTGGCTGATGCCCGGTGAGGGCAAGATCTCGATCAACCGTCGCGACGCTGAGGGCTACCTGACCCGCGCGACCAACATGAAGTTCGTCGAGCAGCCGCTCGTCGCGACCGACACGCGCGAGAGCTACGACGTGTGGGCCACCGCGCACGGCGGCGGGCTCTCGGGCCAAGCCGGCGCAGTGCGACTCGGCATCGCTCGCGCGCTGCTTCGGATCAACGCCGAGTTCCGCGGGCCGCTCAAGTCCTCGGGCCAGCTGTCCCGAGACCCGCGCAAGAAAGAGCGCAAGAAGTACGGTCGCCGAGGCGCTCGCGCTCGCTTCCAGTTCAGCAAGCGCTGAGCCGCTCGAAGAGCCGCAAGACAAGAAGGCCTCCACTCGCGTGGGGGCCTTTTGCGTTTGAGGACCTCAGAAGCAGTTCGGCGGATTGGGCTCGGGCGGCTCGCAGAGCTCCCAGCCGACCTCGGGCAGGCAGCTGGTGTTGAACGCGTGCACGCTCAGCGGATCGCCGAGCATGCAGCCGTAGGTGATCACGCCGGCGCAGCTGAGGTTGAGCGCGCAGCCGACATAGGCCGGCGCGTTGACGCACCAGAAATCGACGTCCTGCACGATCGGGCCCGCGAAGATCGCCTGGCACAGCTCCGAGCTCTGGCAGCTGGCCATGTCGAGGTCCGCACACGGTGAGGGGCCGCAGGCGAGGTGCGCTTGCCAGCAGGCGACCTCGTCGGGGAACAGCCCGTCATCACACTCGAGGCCGCCGCACTCGCAGCCAACGACCGACTCGCAGCCGCCCCCGTTCCAGCGCCAGCCGAGCAGGGCCTCGCACGGGCCTATGCCCTGGGCCTGCGGGGCCTCGCAGGGATCGCCGTCGCCATCTCCATCGCCGTCCCCGTCGCCATCACCGTCACCGTCGCCATCCCCATCGCCGTCGCCATCCCCATCGCCGTCACCGTCACCGGTCCCATCGCCGTCGCCATCCCCGGTCACGTCGCCATCCCCGGTCACGTCGCCATCGCCATCTCCGGTCACGTCCCCATCGCCATCCCCGTCCCCATCCCCATCCCCAGTCGAGTCGTCACCCAGCGACGCCGCGCTCTCATCGGGACCGATCTTCACGGGATCGAGCCAGCACCCGGTGACACTCAGCGCGATCAGAAAGGTCAACCGAGCGGGGCCGGCGAGGGACGGTAGCCCCCCGACTCGCCGACTCTCGTCGGCCCCGCTGGTCTCATTGCCGATCATTCAACTCATTCCCCGAGCGCACAGCTCTTGCGCACGCGAGCGGCCAACACCGCCTGGGGATACATTTTCAAGAAGCCGAGCGCAGCCACGCGACCTTCGTCGAGCTGTCCTGCGCTGCATGTCGCGATCGCTCGCAAACCTTCACGCTCTTCGACAAACACTCCGTCCTCGAACTCGCGCGCATGCTGACGCAGCAACGAGAGCGCGACGTCGGACTCCCCGCGACCGAGCGCCGCATGGGTCCGCTCGATCAGACGACGCTCCTCGGCCAGCGAGCTGGTCCGCTCTTGCGGCATGGGCTTGGTCCGCACTCGCGGGGAAGTGCGCTTGGCGACCGGAGCAACCTCGACAAGCTCGACCGCTTTCACCTCTTCGGGCGCGAGCGGCTCGGGCTCGAGTGTTTCCACGGGTGGTTGTGGGATCTCGGCGATCGGCTCGCGCTTCCCTTCGCCCGCAGGCCCCGCGGCCGCGACCACGACCTCGGGCCCGGGCGTACGCGACTCGACCGGAGGCTCGCCGCGACTCAGCGCCAGCACCAACGCCCCGCTCACGACCGCCACCGAAGCGCCGATCAAAAAGCCCGGACGACTCCACCACGCTCGCCCGCCAGCGCCGACCGCCTCGAGCATCGGCCCGGCGTCGTTGGCCGCTGCGCCGCCGACGGGACCGACGGGTCCACCAGCAAGCTTCGCCCACACACGCTCGCGTGCGGCGTCCGGCATCACGTTGGCGTCGCGGAACGCGTCGAGATAGGCGCGCTCGCTACCCGCGAATCCGGCCGACGATCCGGCCGACGATTGAACCGAAGTTGGCTCGGTCATGACGACGACTCCTGGGGGCGGAGTGTTGAGGGCAGATCGGCGACGCGCGGCTCGGCCTCGCTCTCGAGGAAGGCTCGAAAGCGACGTCGTGCGGTTCGCAGCTGGGCGTAGACGTTGTTGAGCTCGAGCTCGAGCGCCTCGGCGATCTCCGGGCACGAGAAGCCCTCGATGTCGGCGAGCTCGAACACCGCCCGCTTGTCGGCCGGCAGCTGGTCGAGGAAGCGCCGCACCGTGGCGGCCGCTCGCGCCGTGGTCACATGCTCTTCGGGATCGGTGGGCGGCGTCGGGGTGACGAGCTCGAGGCTCACCTGCTCACGCTTGGCCGCGCGCGCCCGTCCACGTCGATGGTTGGCCGCGACCCCGCGAGCGATCGCCCACAACCATCCGCGCACCGAGGCCTCGGGATCGAGATCGCCGAGCCGGCGCTGCACGACCAAGAACACCTCGTGCACCACGTCCTCGGCGTGCGCCGGCGAGACACCGAAGCGCTGCACGCTGCGCCACACGAAGTCCGCATGCGCTCGATAGATGCGCTCGAGCTCGGCGGCCGCCTCGCGAGTTTGCAGCGCCTCTGCGCTCATCGACGTTTCCATGTCCGCTCGGTCCGACGTCCAGTCACCGAGCTCGATCCACGCGGCGACCTGCGAAGCGTACCTCCAGACCCGCGAGCACCTGCGCGCCAAAACCTGCGCGCACCAACAGGCGACCTTCATCGCTGGCGAACGCGGGTCGCAGCAGCGGGAGCAAGGCGTCCGCGCGCAGACCGAGGGCTAGACGATCCTGCAGGACCACCCAACTCACGCCCAAGCCCGGACTCGCGGCCAGCCACGGTGCCGTCGCTTGTCGGCCGCCGCCGACCTGCCCGACCCCGGTCATCGCGCCGGCCTCGAATCCGACACACAGCGGAAACTCGATCGCGCGCAGCTCGGGCACGAAGCAGCCGCGGAGATCGGCGGCGGCGATCGAGAAGCGGCCGATGTCGATCGGCTGGGGGATCGACACGACCACGCCGAGCTCGGCGCGCCACAGTCGACCGAAGCTCGACGCCGAGAGCTGCACGCGACCGCTCGCCGGGGCGATGACCGCGAAGCCAGCCCCTCCGCGCAGCGCGAGGCCGAACCCGCGCAACGCCGTCCGCTCGGGCTCGGGTTCGGGCTCGGGTTCGGGTTCGGGCTCGGGTTCGGGCTCAGGTTCGGGCTCGGGCTCAGGCTCAGGTTCGGGCTCGGGCTCCGGCTCAGGCTCGGGCTCCGGCTCTCGGCTCATCAGCTCGGGATCGACCGCCAGCGCCACGATCAAGGCGATCGCCTCCGCCAGCTCTCGACAGTCGGGATCACCCAGCTCGCGCCGACCTTCACTTTCACCCGTGCGCAGCTGCAGGCTCGCGACAAACCCCGCGTCGCTCCCCTGCACGCGCACCTCGACGACGATCGCCTCACCACCGGTGGGCGTGAGCGCGAGCAGCTCGTCCACGCGCGCGCGCACCTGCTCGACGCCTGGGCACTGCTCCGGTGCCTCCCAACTCAGCTCGTACCGACTCGCCCGCGATGGGTCGAGCTCGGGCGAGATCGAGAGCAGCGCCGTGAGCAGCCCGTCGAGCACCGTCGGCAGTCTACTCGCTGCTCCGAGGGCGGTCCCCGCTCCCAAACTCGTCGCTCTCAGGGACACGCGCGGGCATGATGCCCCGGATGATCCGCCACCTGGCCTCCCTCCCCCTTCTGCTCGCGCTCGCCTGCACGCCCACGGCCGAGATCACCGAGCAGCCGAGCACCACCACTGCCGCGCAGCCGAGCAGCACCACCGAGCAGCCGAGCACGACCGGAGAGCCCAGCGCCGACAAGCCCGTCGAGGGTGGCCCGGTCTCGCTCTCGCAGTTCGAAACCACGCTCACGGTCGCGACCGGGACTGAGCTGCGCTACTCGTTCAAGTCACACGCCTCGGTCGGCTTCGGGGCCAAGTACGAGGTCGGAGACCCGGCCGTGCTCGAGTACGTCCGCACCGACATGGACTACGAGCAGTCGGAGGCCGAGCGCGAGGGCAAGACCGGCGCCGACGCGGCCACCGGCACCTTCGTGTTCAAGGCGATCGCGCCGGGCAGCACCACGCTGAAGGTGACCGAGGCGTTCCGCGGCGATCCGCAGCTCGAGGTCGAGTACGCGATCACGGTGGAGTGACCTGTAATCACGATCGACGTCCGGCAACTCGGGGCCGAGATGTCGAATCGAACCTTCTCCACCAAGACTGTGCTTGCCCTGGTCCTCGCGGCTGTCCCGCTGACCGCCTGCGACTCGCTCTTCAACATCGTCGACGATCTGCGCGATGGCCTGGCCGACGCCGAGATCGACCTCGCCCAGGCGGTCGCCAAGGCCGAGGCCGAGGTGCCGAGCGGGACCATCGTCGACGCCGAATTCGAGTTCGAGCACAACCGCCTCCAGTACCGCTTCGTGATCTGGCAGGACGGCAACGAGGTTCGCCTCGAGCTCGCCGCGGACGATGGCAGCGTGCTGAAGCATCGCACCGAGGCGGTCGATGCGGACGACGCCGCCGAGCTGAGCGCGCAGGCGCTGATTGTGGAGAGCGCGAGCCTGAGCTTCGTCGACGCGATTGCGATCGCCGAGGATGCCACGGGCGGCACCGCGTTCGAGGTCGAGGCGGACGATGGGGTGTTCGAGGTCGAGGTGCTGATCGGTGACGTGGTGCGCGAGCTGGACATCGATCCTGACACTGGGGCGGTGCTGAAGGATCAGCCCTCCGATGACTGGACCGATGACGGCGATGACGACAGCGACGATAGCGACGACGACGACGATAGCGACGACGACGACGACGACGATAGCGACGACGACGACGACGACGACGACGACGAGCCTGAGGACGAGGACGAGACCGAAGACGACGAGACCGAAGACGACGAGACCGAAGAGGACGAGACCGAAGACGACGAGACCGAAGCGGACGAAGACGACGAGACCGAAGAAGGCTGACCCCACCAAGCCGCAGCAGCGAGAGCCCGCCGATGTGCGGGCTCTCGCATTTTCACGACCCCCGTGCCGACGCCGCAGATCCTTCGTCTGTAATCGCCGCCCCGCTGCGGCAACCTGAACGCGATGGGTTCCCGCGACCACCTGCGCCTGGCCGGCCCGCCCGCGAACGGCGAGGACCATCCGCCCGACGCAGTGGCCGAGCGCCCAGTGCTCGATCTCGTGCTCACCCGCGCCCGTCGTGGCGATCCGCAGGCCTGGGCGCGCCTCTATCAAAGTCACTTCGACGCCCTGCATCGCCACGCGACCTATCTGGTCGGCGATCCCACGATCGCCGAGGATCTCGTCCAGGAGGTGTTTGCGAGGGCGGTCGTCAGCATCGCGCGCTACGACGAGCGCGCGAGCTTCATCGGCTGGCTGCGCGGCATCGCCTCGAACGTGGCCCGCATGCACTGGCGCTCGCAGTCGCGGCGTCGCTCCGCTTACGATCGCTTCGAGCAGTCGCAAGTGGAGATCCGCAGCCCCGCCGACACGCCCGACGAGGCCCACGTGCAGGCCAAGCGCGCCGAGGCGCTGCTGGCCGCGCTCGACACCTTGCCGGCCAATCTGCGCGAGGCCTTCGTGCTGCTCGATCTCCAGCAACGCGACGCCGACGAGGTCGCGGCCGAGCTCGGCTTGAGCGTGGGCAACCTGCGCGTGCGAGCCTCGCGAGCCCGCCAGCGTGTGCGCGAAGAATTGCGACGTGAGGGATGGCTCGGCCAGGAACAGGAGCGGTCGTCATGAACGACGAAGTCGACCCGCTGTTCGACGAGTTCGTGCGTGCGACTCGCAGCGAGCTCGATCGTCGCCTCGACGAGAGCGCGCCGCTGCCCGACTTCGCCGCGATGTTCCAGCGCGCGCACGAGCTCGACCCGGAGCTCGTCGACGAAGACACGCTCGCGCACGTGTGCTCGCTCGCGCCGGTCGTGCCGCTGCGCGCTCGAGCGAACGAGCAAGCCGACGAGCTCGCGCCCTTCACCACCGCGCTGCGCGGCCAGCTCGAGGCCGGCGTGGCCGAGCGGCGCACGCGAGAGATCCCGGCGCCGAGCTTCGTCCACCCGCGTCGGCTGACTCGGCGACGCGGACTCAGCTGGGTCGCCGCGGCGATCGTGCTGGTGCTGTTCGGCGGGGTCGTGTCCGCGACCATCGGCGGCGGCGATCTGCTGCGCTCCGACACGCCGAGCCATCGCCTCGTCGATGCGATCGAGTCGCTGCGCTTCGACACCGAGCCGCACGAGCAGCCCGAGCTCGACGAGCAAGAGACGATCGCGTTCGTCCCACCCGCGTCGGAGGATCCCGAGCCCGAGCCCGAGCTCGCCCAGATCGACGACGACACCGAGCC
>DATLLB010000366.1:0-5801 GCA_035538075.1 Enhygromyxa sp. | reverse complement strand
GCCGCCAGCAAGGTGCCCACGCTCGAGCCAGACCCGCGGCGCGAGCCGGCGGTGCGCAGGCGATCACCGCCTGCTCGGCGCCGCTCGGTGGAGTCTCGATCGCGGCGCCCGGCGGTTGGGCGTCCGTCGACTCGCTGATCGAGGATCCGATCGACCTCGTCGGCCACCGGCTCGGCACGCTCGGCGGCGTCGCGGTCTGGATTGCGCCCACCGATCGCGGTGGCGCTCGCATTCACGTTGCCGAGCGCGATCGGGCGACGGTCGAAGCAGCGCTGTGATCACGTCGGCTCGAGCAGCCGAGCAAAGACGCGGCGAAACGCCGCCAGCGCTTCATCGACCGCGTGCTCGTCGGTGCCCCAGCCGAGGCTCCACCGACTCGCATTGCGAGCCCGCCACGGCGCCTCCGGCCACGCCGAGGCGACGGCCGGGCTGCCTTCGGGAATCCGCCGCATGCACGCCGCTCCGCGGGCGATGCAGACACCTTCGCGATCCATCGCCGCTGCGAGCGTGAGCCCGTCGATCTGCGGGTGTGCGATGTTGACGATTGGGCCGAGCCAGTCCGCATCGGCATGCACGTTCGCCACGCTGCCCGGCGCCGCATCGAGCAGCCCCGCGCGCAGTCGGTGACCAAGCCCGGCAGCGCGAGCGAGCGCCTCGCCTCGTCCACGCGCGCGCACACGACAAGCCGCACCCATCCCGACCGCACCCAGCCACGCAGGCGTGCCCGGACAACGCAGCGTGGCCACGCTGTCGGTTGGCCCGAGCACCGCTGCGATCCCAGGCGGCCCCCCGAGCTTCGGCCCGGCCGCGATCACGTAGCTGCGCGCCCGTGGGATCGCGTCGAGCTCCATCCACACCGCCGCTTGTGCAGCGTCGCCCACCCACCAGCAGTCCTCGCGCACGCGCGCGCGCAAACCCTCGAGATCGACACGAACGCCCAGCTCGTGATCCAGCGGCGCCACGATCAACACAGCCGCGTCGGCCAGCTCGCGCGCGCTCGCGTCGAGCTCGAGCAACCCGCCCGGTCGCGGCAAGCGGCTCAGCTCGCGTCCGCGCGCATGCACGTCGAGCGGCTCGCTCACCGCCGTGTGCTCGAGCCCCACGCTGACGATCGGACCCGCGACGCTGTCGAGCACTCGCGGAATGATCGCGGCCAGAGCCGCAGTCGCCGAAGGCCAAAACTCGAGCTCGCGCGCCTCACCGCCGAGGTACGTCGCAACCTCGACGCGCGCTTGCTCGAGCGCGGCCGCGCTACGTCGCCCGGCCGCATGAGCTGCGAGCGGATTGCCGATCGCGTCGCCGATGAGCGCTTGCATGGCCGCCCACGCAGCCGGGTCGACCGGAGTGAAGGCGGCATGATCGAGGACGATCACGCCGCCACTGTACCCCGATGATCACTCGGTCGGATCGAGCACGCGACCAAAGAACAGCAGCGTGTTCGTGGGTCGATCGCGGATCGCCAGCAGGAACGGGCGATCGACCACCATGACCGTCGGCGGCTCCGGTTCCCCGTCGCCATCGCCATCACCCCCGATACCGGTCGCCGCCGCTGCCTCGATCCCGTCCTCGTCGATCTCGAGCACGGTGTTTTGAACCACCACCTCGATCACGTCGATCTCGGGGTGGATCGCGTCGAAGCTGGTGATGTCGGTGAACGGCGCATCCATCCCGAGCCCTTTGAGCTCGCTCGACAGCTCGAACGCGGCCGTGAGCTCCAACTTGGGCATGCGCAAGTCGAGGTTCACAGGCGCGAGCGCGGCGAGGATCTCGGCGAGCTTCGCCCGATCGAGCCCACTCTCGAACGCACCGAAGTCCTGCGGCAGGATCACGACAATCTCGAGATCGTACCCCCGCAGCGGCAGCGCTGCGGCCTCGTACTCCGCCGTGGCGATGTGACGAGCCACGGTCAGGTTCGGCGCCCGCATCATCTCGACCGAGGTCACCTGATTGTCGAGACGAGTGAAGTCGTCCTCCTGCGTGAGCCCCTCCGCGAACGGCTCGGCCCAAGGCGCGCGCAGGTACAGCGCGTTGACCAGCACCAGCGTCGTGAACTCGTGGATGCTGTCGACCGGGAACAGCTCGGGGATCAGCCCGTTGGTCCGGTCGGACACCCAGTCGTTGATGCCTTCGCGCTCGCGCTCCGCGTCAATGTCGAAGTCCGCCAGCTTCACGCCCGCGTCGTAGTGGATCGCCAGCAGATCGAGAAACTCGGTCGACACGCCGTCCGCGTACTCGGCGAGCAGCCACACCCCGTTGGCGGCCTGAAGCTCGACTGCGTCCGAGTCACCCTCCCCATCGCCGGGCTCGCTCGCTGGGAGGTTGCGCTTCGCGAGCTCCGCGTCGAGCCAGTTGTGCGCCACGTGCTGCTGCTCGCCGTCCAGCTCGAAGTGCAGGGTCTGTGCGATCTCGCTGCGCGCCGGATTGAGGGTGCCTGCGTAGAGCATCCCGAACGCACTCTCGATGCTGTACGCCGAGAGCGAGAACCCCTTGCCCGCGGCCTCTCCGTTGCGCAGCGCGTGATAGAGGTCGAGAGTCAGGGCGTGGTTTGCTGCCGCGATGAGCTCCGCTTGGCCGGGCTCGAGCTCGGGGTTCTCATCGTGGGGTTCCTCGGACCGTACTTCCTCCAGATCGCCGTCACCGTCGCCATCGCCGATGATCTCCCCGTCGTCACTAGGCGGATCGCCGTTGCAACCGAAGGCCAAGAGCAGCGCAGGCAAGGCATAGCGAGCCAAGCTGGCTGCCGCTCCAGAGTTTGCATTTGTCGTGTCGGAGTTCTTGCTAATGGACATCACATACTCGCGGCGATTGTCCAGTGTCGCCCGCGACTGATCCGATCGCATGATCTGTGATTTGCGAAACTTGGGCTGGTGCCAGCGTGCGTGCGCGCGCTTGGGCCCGTGACTCATCGGGTAAGGTGCTCGAGCAGCAGTTGAGCCCGCCGGGCGACCTCCTCGTGCGAACTTCGTCCGATCTCCCCCGCCAACGCGTACGCGACCGCCCCAGGATCCGCGACCCGCTCGATCACATCGAGCAAGGAGTTGAGTTCCGGCGCCCCCCAATCCGCCACTCCAGCGGTAGCGATCGGTCCCAATTCTTCGTCGCGAAGCTCCCGTGAAAACAACGCTCGCAGCCCCACGAGCCGCACTGCGCCCAGCTCCGCGGCCACCAGCTCGACCAGAGCTCGGGTAACCTCCTCACCGGGCACTCGGCGCAACGCGGCGGCTGCAGCCGCTCGACGCTGGGCGGGCACGGGGTCCAAGAAGCACTCCAACAACGTCCCCTGTGCGGCGGAGCTTCCCGCGTTTCCGAGCAAGCCGAACCACCCTTCGAGCGCGGCCGGGCAACCGTCAAGCCCGTCGACAATCCCACGCACCCGCGCCGCCGCCCCCTCAGCGTCATGCTCAGCGAAGCGCGCCAGCACGATGCCGACACTCGCTCGCATGACCTCGTCACCAGCTTCACAAGCTGCGATCAGGCGATCAACGCTCTCGGCAGTAGGCTCGACGACCCGAGTGAGCGCAGCAAGACTCGCGGCCTGGAGCTCCTCGTCGAACTCCAGCACGGTGAGCAGGCCGTCTTGGCACGCGAGACTGCCACACTCACCGAGCGCCTCGAGCATAGCGATCACGGCCGTGCGCGGAGTCGATGGTTTGCGCACGAACTCCAATAGCTCACGCACGAACGCCTCATCTTCGATCAAGTAAGCCGCGGCCCGGCCAAGCAACGCCGGATCAGCACGATCGCCCGCGCTCAGCAGTCGCGTTTTGACAGAGTCCCAAGACTCGGCCTCACGCCGCATCGCATCCTTCTGCTCCTTGCTGAGCGGCTGCTCGGCCAGAGAAACCGGCGGCGAAGCGCTGAGCCGCTCGATCTGTTCGCGTAGCCTCGCCGTGTCTGCATCGGCGAGATCAGTCAACGCGACCCGTCGCGCAAGCAGGACGCTCGAAGACGCGACGTTGTCCCCGGCAACAAAGGTCGCGTGCGTTCGCTGGACCGATACCAGGCGCTGCACGCCCGCGTAGTCGCTGGAAAACACCGCGCCGGCCCGCACCTGCGCGACCGAACTCGCAGGCGAGCGCCGGACACGAATACCCAGCTGCAGCCATGGCAGCCCGGACTGCGCGTAGCCAGCTTCCAAAACGCCAGCCGGCGTCTGCTCCTGCCTCACAACGACGCCCGGCGCTGCCGTCTGGAGCTCGGCGATCAAGAAGCGAAGCAGGCTCGTGGCTTCGGCGGGCATCTCGTCGCTGAGCCACAGGGCATCGACGCTACCGTCTTCGCCACGCCGCGCGAGGAACGGCCAATCATCGGGTGTCACGGTTACCACGATCTGATCGTGAGAACGAAGCTCCATCTCGTCGAGGACGAGCGAACCTACGAACAGCGGGGGATTATCGAGCCGGGTCAGCGTCATGCGCCCGCTAGCCCGGCTCGCCAGCTCCAGTGCTTGCGCCGAGTCGGCGGCGCCGACACTGCTCAGGACGAACTCGTATTCGAGGGCCGAGAGTGGAGGCGCATGCGCCGGAGGTTCTCCGCCGCAAGCGACCAACGCGAGCGCCCCCGCGATCGAGAGTGTGCGCCTCACCGGTCTTTCGAGCTCGCCCACTCGAATATGGGATAGGTCCATTCCCAACCCGGATAGTCCATCAACTCCCACTCGAGCTCGATCTCGAACGGCCAAATACCGAGTTCCACGAACAAGTAAATGCGGCCCTCGAGGCAGCGTAGCCGTACGTTTCCGCCCAGATACGAGTTCACGGTGGTCTGCCCGGCGTCCTCGCCGAAGTAGGCCGCTCCCCACAGCTCGGGCGAAGCGCTAATCAAGACCGCGGTCCCGCCAGCGCCGGCTCGGGCAAGTATTGCATCGACGTACGCTTCGAGCGTCGCTTCGAGCCGCAGCTCAGGTCGGACACTACCGAGCAGCGAAGCCTCGTCGATCTCGGCGTCGAAACCCACGGTGATGCTCGGGGAGACGGTCAGCTCGAGGGTGACGGGATATCCGACGACCGGCACGATCCAGGAGTACTTCTGGTCGTAATCAAACACGTTCAACGTGTCCCCGACGGCAATCGGATGCGTGCCCGTGTCCTCGTAAAGCGGGTACTCGAACCCGCCCGCCAAGGTCGCGGTCACGGCGGCCTCGTAGGTCCCGTCGAGCGACGCGTCCATCGTCGCGTCGACACGCAGCGCGTCGACACGCTGGTTGAGCACGTAGGCCCCGGCCGTGACCACGATGCTCCCGTGCAGTCCCGAATCAACGCCGCCGATAGCCCCGGAGAAGCTCGCGCGCGTGTCCAAGAACGCCGAACCAACGTCGGCCTCGCCTATCACTGGTGTCCACTGAAAGGCGCTGGCTGCCGCTGGAGTCGTGTCCTGCTGCACCCAAAAGCCGTTGGTCTCGACCCCGGGACCGACCGTTCGTCGCACGGGCGGCTTGCCTTGGTGCCGGGCCGGAGGTTTGACCGAACCTCGGACCTTGGCACGCAGCTGCGAACCGGTCAGCGGCGCGCGCTTGGGCTTGGCCTCGATGGCCCGCGCGACCTCGCGAACCTGCTTATCGAGCTTGGCGCGATTGGGCATGTGCTCGTGCACGAGCACGGTGCGATTGTCACGAAGCGAGTAGCCCTGGGCATTGAGCTTGCGCTCGATCGCGTTGAGCTCGTTGGTCAACTCGGCGTTCGAGAGACGCTTGGGCTTGGCCTTGCTGGTCGCACGGGCGGGGCGCTTGTCTGCCGGGATCTGCGAACGCACCTCCTTGCTCGTGAACGGCACATGGCGCACTGGCTTTTGCGTGACGGTAG